>CAZKYJ010000373.1:0-5635 GCA_964556355.1 uncultured Verrucomicrobiales bacterium
CGTGCCAGACTTCGAAGAACGCGGTTTTGAGCTCGTCGAGTTTCGCGGGGTTGGTGGTGGCGAGGTCGTTGGTCTCCTCGTGGTCATTGCTGATCTCTTAGAGCTGGAGCTTGGTGTGGGTCTCGTCGGTGACGAGTTTCCAATCGCCGATGCGGAGGGCGGCGCGGGAGTTTGCCGGGGCGATGTGGGTGCGCCAGAAGAGGGGGACGGGGCGATCGACGGGATCGCCGGCGAAGGCGGGGCGGATGTCGGTGCCGTCGATGGTGCGGTCGTCCTCGTGGAGAACGAGGTGGCTCTCAAGCCCGTCTGGTCGCCCCGGGACGACATGATTTTCTATATGGGATCCCAGGAACGAGCCATCTATCAGCTGCGTGCCGTCCGCTCTAGCGGGGCGGTGGTCGCCATCGGGATCCCTGTCGAACTGGCGAGGAACGGAGAGCCGATCCGGCTCCTCCCCGACGGCAGCGGGCTGATCTGCATGCAGGGCAACCTGCCTTCAAAAAACTTTCACCTCCTCGATATCAACGCCGGCGAGATCGGTGGCTCGCGGCGGCTCACCGAGCTCAAGGACTCTGCGAACTCGCGCTCTTTCGATATCCCGCCGGACGGCAAGTCTATCGTTTTCGCCCGGGTGCGCGACAATTCGGATGTCATCTCCATCGCGCTGTCGGGGTGACCGTGCTCCGCAAATCGCCTCATTCGCCTTCCGGGGCTCGGCTCCCCCCAACGCCGGCTCCCGACCGGGGATCCGACCACATTAGCGTCGCTGGCGGCGACCCGCGCGTCGACGCAGGAGCATGGTCGCACCCACCCCCGCTATCGCGAGGACCGCCCGTGTGGGTTCCGGAACCGATGTGGTCGCGCTGATCTCAGTGATCTCAAACAAGGTCGCCTCGCTCCCGTCCCCTCTCGGTAGGTCATAGCGGAAGCGGAACTCCTGAACTTGGGAAAGGTCGGGGCTCATGCTCGTGGTCAGCAAGGTCATCCGCATGGTCGTCGGCGATGCCGGGCTGACCCCTGGCATGACGAGCCCGGCATACTGCGCAATGCCCCCAACGGTGACAACATCCATCGAGAAAAGCCGTTCGGAACCTGGGAATTGTGCCAGATTAAATGCGACTTCAAAACGAAGATCCGCCAGGTTGGCGACACCCACTTGGGACGCGAGGTCGAAGGGCATCGTCACCCAGTCGGCATCGTCGATGGTCACGCGATAGGACGTGGAAGCCGCGCTCGCCGAATGCAAGGACTCGAGCGACCCGGAGACGGGCGCCACTTGCATCGAGGCGCTCTCTCCGGCCACCATCCCCGGCAACGAACTCGATATGTTCAGCTGCCGACGGTCGCCTACCGATCCTGACGCAATGCTGGACGTTTGAAATTCAAAGATCTCGCCACCCGTCAGCTCCACCATCGCCGGACCGGAACTGAACGTGTCGATGACGACGGTCGCCGCCGGCAGCGATGACGCGAGCCCGACAAGCATTGAACCCGCCCACAGCCATCCGAATCGCCGCATTCGGACGTCGAAGTGGGCGGAGATTGTGGCGGGCGTATTCCGGCGAGCGCTCATCTTCGGGAAAGGTAATGTAATCCTGCTGAATGGTCAAAATTATACCCGTCGTACCGTCATAGAAGGCGGATTGCGACGCCATTCTCGGAATGGTTTTCCGACACCCGTCACTGTCCGGGACGGCTGTGGCGTGAGGGAGGAAAACGGGGGCGTCGTGGTCGAGAAGCTACCGCCGGTGACGGCCGCGGGTCGCGGGAACGGCCGGGGCACCGCCAGGTCTGTGAGGCGTGAGGATTGCGGGACTCCCACCATCTGGATACCCCGCCCGAAGTGGTTCGATTCACGGCAGAGGCAGTCGTATTCTCGGCCGCGCATGCGGCGGGTCATGGGCAGGTGCGCCGGGACGAGGACTGTGGCGACTTTTTGGGATGACTGGTGTGTCGTCGAAGCGGTCCGCCGGAGCAACTGGGACGATGATCGCATCCCCGGCTCCGGTGCCGAGGGAGTCATCGCTACTACGGGCGGCCGGATTCCGAAGGTGAGTGTCGAAGTGTTAGGGCTCGCCTCGCTCGAGGTCGAGAGCCTGCTCCGCGTCCTCCACAGCCCTTTGGTCGCCGGCGACGCCACCCTCGAGAACACCGCGAACGAGCTGACGACGCGACCCCGGCTGACGGTCGATGGCCTGCTGCTCACCGACGGGTGGGCCTACCTAGGCGGGCGGCGACATCCGTGCCGGCCTCTGGGAGAATCGGGCGAACTATTCGATCTCCGGGAACCAGGCCGGGCAGGACTCCACGATCATGCGGATTTCGGGGGCACCAGCCGCTAGTCTCCGGTACTGGTGATCTCCCAATCTTTGTCGAGATTGCTCGGCTCCTTCACCTCGCGGAGGAGGATGCCGTTCTTGCTCACGCGGACGATCGCGCCTTCCATGATATCGACCAACGAACTCGCTGGTTTAGAGGTCGTTCACCCCTTGGAAAGAGTTCACCCTGGGCCACCTTTGTTCGGGCGGTCGCTGACCATTGCGACCGGCTCGGTGGTCAGCATTTTATCGCCGCGAGGGGGCAGCTCGGCGAGGGCTAGCTTTCCTGCGATGCGGCGCTCCATCCGCTCCCCATCTTTCGAACCCACCCTCACGGCGTCACGGTAAAAAACCTGGTAGTCCACTTCGAGATCGGTGACATCGTCTCGCCCGTTGTTGCGCACTTCGATGGAGAACTTCGTCGGGGTCGTGGTGATGCGTCGCCACCTGATCTCCTCCCGCTCGCTCTCCCCCCGCGTTTCCTCAAGCCGGATCGAAAGCGCCCGCGCCGCCTTCTGCGCCGCGTTCACGTCGGCAAGGTAACCCTGATCCTCTAGGGAGAAGACGTCGGCGCGAACCTTCATGGCGCGCCCGTCGTCGAGCACCAGAGTGGCGGTGATATTGTCGCCCTCACCAGCGGTAGCGACGCATTCGGCGAGCAGCGTTTTCGAGCCGTCGGCACTGGTAAACGTGCGGATCTCCGCGGCGAGGGAACTCGCGAAGAGCCCCGTGCAGGCGATGGTCGTCAATGGGATCGATGAGCGTTTCATAGGCGATGGGGGGTGCAGGGGAAACAAAAGCCTCCCACCACCCGACGGGGCGCGGACAACTTTCTTAGGGGCAATTCGGGGGAATATCCGGTCGTGCCCCGCCGCATCGTTCGTCGCTCAACCGGCCGCGCCGAAGATCACGATGCCGGCCACGCTATCGATGACGATGCGATCAAAGGAGGAAAGAAGAGGCATTCCGATAAGCCCCGCCTCGCCCGGGAATGGCGCGCTGCGGGTGTGCACGACTTCGATCCTACCGAAATAGAATTCGCCGAGGCTCACCGGAAGGAGGCGCACCCGCGCTGTCTCGTCGCGCACTCCGATCCCTACGCTGGTGGCAGGCGGGCGCTCTTCCTGACGAACGTATTGCGAAATTTCAAGGTGTCCCGTGCACCCGCTATCCAGCCGGAGCCAGGCGCTATCACGGTCGCCGACCTCGGCCACGACACACGGCCCGCCGGTCGACATGCGTAGTGGCAGTACGGACTCGCGGTAGGGCGTGTTGCCCGGCGAACGGGGCGCCCCTGGTGCCCCAAAGACCACCGACGAGCGGGCGAAATCGATGGTGGTAACCCGCCCCCGCAGCACGTCCGCGCCGACCAGGCCGTCGATCCGGCGGCGGCACCCCTTGCTCGCGGCGCGCAGATCCAGCACCAGGAACGATTTGGTAAGCTCGACGCCGCCAATTTTCATCGTGGCAGGTGCGGCGCGGAACGCTTGCGAAATCCCTCCGACGCCCCGCACTCGCTCTTCCGACACCAGCCGGAGCCCCGCCTCCCGGGCAAATCTCAAACCGAGAACCGACTCCTCAGCCCCCGTATCGAAGACGAACGATGCTCGGCTGCCCTCGATCTCCGTCTCCGTCCACATCAGTCCCCCGGCCATCCGAACCGGGATCTCCCCGCTCCCCACGGCGGATCCAGAACTCTCCGCAAGCAGTAACAGCGAGACGAAAGCCAGCAGCCGGGGGAGTAAAAAAAGCATCGACCCTGCAAGTTAGCAGGATCGATGCCAAGATTGGTCGGCGGCTTCCTGATCCGCCCCCGGGCTACCGGTGGAAGGCAAGCCGGTGGTTCATCCGCCCGCCGGAGTAAAATCGCGAGCTCGGACGATCTGCCTCGCTGCTGTTGGCGGTCGAGATTCCGATCGTTGCCATCCGCTGGTGGTTGGCCCCATGGCTGGAAGCTGGAGCATGGTGGTCGGCGACGATCGTCCGGTGGTGGAGGACTCGGCTCAGGGCGTCCGAGGGGCGCCGGGCTTCGGCGGAGTTGATTCCGCAGGTGGTGGCCACAAACATCGCTGCCGCGAGGGTCAAAGTACTAGTCGTTTTCATCGGGTTTTTTCTTTCTTTGGTGTGGGTTTGGCAGACCTAGCGTCTACAGAATGCGCTACGCCTGTTGTCTAAGAAATGGATTCTCGCCGGCCGGGGATATTCCGTGGCGATTTCCCGCGCCGGATGCCTCCGTGGGCGCCATCGGGAAATGTTGGGAATCGCGGGATGGAACCATCCTAGGGCAGGCCGGTGGTCGCAAAGCGTCCGACGCGGCCATGCGCACCGACCGTCCAGATGACGCCGCCGGCGACGCTCATGGTGTGGAAGCCGCTGCCGCGCTGCACCGGTTGCCAAGTGGCGCCCGCGTCGCACGAGATATCCGACCCGGACGGGCCGTGGGCGACGACGGTTTTCGTATCGAGAAAAGCGACACACGAACGGAAGGGAAAGGGGAAGGGGGAGGCGCCGTTCTTCGTCGTAAGAAGCTTCCACGATTGACCTCCGTCGGTGCTGCGGGCGACGCAGCCCCAACGGTGCCAAACCAGCAGACCGGGGCATCGACGGCGTCGATCCCGCGGATGGAGGTGGTGACGCCGGATTCTAGGAGTTCCCAGGCGATGGCCGACGCGGTTACGAGGAGGAACAGGGGGACGAGTTCCATCATGCCCGGTCAGAATTGGAGCCTTCCATCAAACCGAATGAGTCGCCCCATCACTCCCCCTTTCACCCGGTTTCGGGCTCTCTTGGCGGCAGCCTTACTAGTCGAATTCGTTCCGCGTCGTCCCATCGGTTGATGGATCCCGACCGTCGGGGCGATGCGCGCCGCTGACGACCACCGACGTGGGCGGGCCGTTGCGGGGGTCGGGAGGGGCTCGCGTCCGGTGGGGTCGCTCCGCGACGAGCGCGCGTCCGCTAGGGATGGTGGCTGCTGTTTCGGTCAGCGGGTGAGGGTGATCGGGGAAAAGGTGGATCGGGTGGCTTTGGTGTAAATGCCGATGTGGGTGAGCTTGCTCAGGTCGTCGGGGAGGGGGTGCTCGATTCGGGTGCCGTCGTCGGTTTCGAGGACGGCGGTGTGTTTTAACAGGTCGACGGCGAGGCGGGCCGAGATGGGCTGGTCAGGATCGAGGGCGGGCGGTTTTGCCGAGGTGGCGGTGCCAACGTTGTTCCAGCCGCCCTGGAAGATGCCGTGGGCACCCATGCCGATCATGGTGCCGACTTTGAGGGTGGCGTCGTTCGTGGTGGCGTCGCCGAAGGCGAGGAGGGCATTGCGCGTC
>CAZKYJ010000374.1:0-3231 GCA_964556355.1 uncultured Verrucomicrobiales bacterium
ATGCCGCTTTTTGGTCCGGAGGGCTTGGGATTGGACTCGGTGGACGCGCTCCAGCTGGTGGTGGCCCTGGAGAAAAGCTTCGGGCTGAAGGTCTCAGATTCCGAAGCGGCCAAATCGGTGCTCCGGTCCGTGGACACCATTGCGGAGGCGATCGAAGCCAACCGGGCCGCCTCCTAGCGCATGATGGGAACCCGATGACCCGCTACCACGCCATCGTCATCGGAGGAGGGCCGGCGGGAAGCACGGCGGCGGCATTCTTGGCTATGGCCGGCAAGCGCGTGGCGGTGTTGGAGCGCGAGATCTTCCCGCGGTTCCATATCGGCGAGTCGCTCCTGCCCTACAACATGCCTCTGCTGGAGGAACTCGGAGTGCGGGAGAAGATCGAGGCCGCCGGATTCATGAAGAAATTTGGCGCGCAGTTCCTGCTGGGCGACGGGTCGAAGCAGACGGCCATCCGCTTCCGGGACGGCTGTTTCACCGAGCAGCCGATGTCCTACCAGGTGGAACGGTCGCGGTTCGACCAGATCTTGCTCGACCGCGCTAGGGAGTGCGGGGCGGACGTCTTCGAGGGGGCGAAGGTCACCTCCCACCGCGCGGACGGGAGCGCCGCCACCGTGACGGTGGGAGACACCAGGCGCGAGATGGAGGCCGATTTCCTCAGCGATGCCTCCGGTCAGGACAACTTCACCGGGACGCGCGAGAAACTGCGCAGCTTCGTCCCCGGACACAGGAAAGTGGCGACTTTCGGGCACTTTTCCGGTGTGCCACTCGGCGAGGGCGAGGCGCGTGGCGACATCGGGATCTACCGGATCGACGACGGCTGGGCCTGGGTGATTCCGCTGGCCGAGGACCGGGTCTCGGTCGGGGTCGTCACCGACGCCGACCGCACCCGTGGGCACCGAGATGCCGCGACCCTTTTCGACGCCGTGGTGGCGGCCGCACCGGCTCTGGCCGAGCGGATGTCCGGGAGCGAACGCCGCGGCACCCTCCGGCAGATGCGCGATTTTTCGTATTCGAACCGCCGGCTTGTCGGACCGCGCCTCGTGCGGATCGGTGACGCGGCGGGATTTATCGACCCCATTTTCTCCTCGGGTGTTTTTTTGGCCATGCTCTCCGGAAAGCGGTCGGCGGCCGTGGTGGGTGAGGCGGTCGACCGGGGCGCGGTGGTCACTGCCGGGATGCGGCGCTACGAGCGGGAGCACCGGAAGACCATGCGGCTATTCAGCGGTCTCATCGAGGGGTTTTACACCCGCCCGTTCGTCGAATTGCTCCTCCAGCCAGCCCCGTTCCTCGCGTTGCCGGCGGCGGTGGGCGCCGTGCTTGCCGGGCGGACCGACCAGGTCTGGAGAATCCGGTGGCGCATGCGGCTATTCCGCGCCATGACACGGGTTCAAGCGGTGGTTCCCATCGTGCCGCACCTCGACTTTTCCTCCCACGCGTCTGCCAAATGAGATTTCTAGCCATCCTCCTGTTTCCCCTCTCCGCCCTCGGTGGAGATCCCACGCCCGGGTCACCCATCGCACCCCCAGCCCCGACCGCGCTCTCGGACACTTGGGCGCTCGATTTCGACACTTCCGTCCTCATGCGGGTGAGCAACACGACCCCGCTCAACTACACCGTCATTGCCGAATCGATCAGCCTCCGCACGCCGGAGCACATCCACATCGACCTCAACAACGGCGCGAAAATCGTCGTCCGGGGCAACTATTCGCTCCTCGCCGAGGGCTTTGCCGAAGGGGCGGAATCCTACTACTTCGGGATCTCCGGGAGCCCGTCGATCGAATTCTGGCCGGCCGACGAGCGGTTCACCGTCTATTTCGCCATCGGCGGCGGGCTTGGCGTGGTCGACAGCACGGACATCGAAGGCGGCCAGGGTCAAGATCTCACCCTCAACTGGTTCGCCCGGCTCGGGCTGCGCTACCATCTCAGCGAGGATCTGTCGTTCACGGTCGGCGCGCACTTCCAACATCTTTCCAACGGCGGGATGGACGAGCGCAACCCCGGGCTCGACGCGCTCGGGCCGTCGGTGGGCTTGAGCTACCGGTTCTAGGACGCCCCCGACGCCTTCCCTCGGATCGCGCTTCCGGCGGGAGAACCGCCCGGCCTCATCCTCGGCTCGAAAAGTCGTCGGCATCCGCCTGCCGCTCCTCGAGACCCCGGATCATCTTCCGGATATGTGACGCATACTTGGCCCGCGGGCGAAGAATCTCCAAGCTCTTCTCGAAATCGCCCCATTCGACCACCTCGATGTCCACCATGCGCGCACCCCACTCGTTCATTTTGCTGCGGCTCGGCCGATAGAGGTCGATGACCTCCTTGCCGACCAGCGCGCTGCCGTAGTCGTCAATGACGTAGACCTCGTTGCGACCAGCGATCTTGAACTTTGTCCCGACTGGAAACTTGCTCCAATCGGCGGCCGCACTGGTGACTGCGCCCGACTTGAGGGTCGTCCCCACCGCTGACTTTCGACCGTACTGGACGTGGTCGGACTCGGTGTGCGTGTAGGCTGTCGTCTTGATATTGATGGTTTCGTCACCGTCCCCATCGCCCGACTCGTCGTCCTCTTGGCCCGCCAGGACGTCGCGGTGGACGCCCTCGGCTCCCTTCTTCTTGCTCTTAGTCGCGAACTCGCCACTCAGCATGTGATGGGACGGCACGTGCGCTCCCGCCGTGCTGTGAAAGAGGAGCGGTGCTCCGAGCGCGACGAGGGAGACGAGAAAGTTGGTGCGGTGGCGCTTGCGAATCATGGTGAGAGGATCTATTCGGCGTGAGGCGATCTCGCTTTTCCTTAAGCGGGGAGCGGCTTGGACGCCCCAGAACGCCCGCCGTTCGATCATTCTTTCTTCTCAATTCTGATTTATTCTTACGAATGCCCGTCAACGACAGATCCAACATTCCGAAAATTGGGATAATTATGGGGAGCACCTCTGATTGGGGAACGATGGAGCATGCGGCCTCCGTCCTCCGCGATTTTGAGATCCCTTACGAAACCAAGGTGGTCAGCGCCCACCGGACGCCCCAGCTTCTGATGGACTATGCGTCGTCGGCCCGGGAGCGCGGTCTCGACGTGATTATCGCGGGAGCGGGTGGCGCCGCCCACCTTCCGGGCATGGTTGCCGCCGTCACCGACCTTCCGGTACTGGGGGTTCCGGTGGAATCGCGGGTGCTCAAAGGGGTCGACTCTCTCCTGTCCATCGTGCAGATGCCGGCGGGCGTCCCG
Organism: uncultured Verrucomicrobiales bacterium; assembly: GCA_964556355.1. GTDB lineage: Bacteria > Verrucomicrobiota > Verrucomicrobiia > Verrucomicrobiales > DEV007 > CAZKYJ01. Next base: position 3,221 of record CAZKYJ010000374.1, read on the forward strand.
ACCGCCACCTT
>CAZKYJ010000374.1:3241-5626 GCA_964556355.1 uncultured Verrucomicrobiales bacterium
AGGCGGGCGCGACCAACGCCGCCCTTTTCGCCGCCGCCATCCTCGGGATCGGTGACGACAGCGTCCTCGGGCGCCTGCGCGCTTTCCGGTTCAACCAGACCGACACCGTCCTCAACGCCGAGCTCCCGGATCTTCCCGCCCGCGAATCGACCGATGCCAGCTGATTCCTCCCCGATCCTTCCCGGCGCCACCATCGGCATCCTCGGGGGTGGCCAGCTCGGCCGGATGCTCGCCCTGGCCGCCCGCCAGATGGGCTACCGCACCGCCGTGCTCGACCCCAACCCCGCCGGCCCGGCCGGACAGGTCGCCGACGTGACGATCACCGCTTCCTACGACGACACTGACGCGCTCGACCAGCTCGCGAGCATGGCCGATGTGGTCACGGTCGAGTTTGAGAACATTCCCGCCGCCAGCATGCAGCGCGTCGCGGCGAAGACGCTCCTCCGGCCGTCGGCGGAAGTGGTCGCCATCTGCCAGAACCGCGAGCGCGAGAAATCTTGGCTCCTCGAAAGCGGGTTTCCCTGCCCGCGCTTTGCCGCCGTCGCGAACGCGGACGAACTGTCCGCCGCCGTCGCCGACCTCGGCTTCCCGTGCGTCCTCAAGACCGCCGCGTTCGGCTACGATGGGAAAGGCCAGCAGAAAATCGAGTCCGCGCCCGCCGACGGCGACTGGTCGAGCATCTGGGAGGCTCTCGATGCGCCCCGAGGCATCGTCGAAGAATGGGTCACCCACCACTGCGAGATGTCCGTCATCTGCGCCCGCTCGCCGGGTGGGACCACCGCCTCCTACGACCCGGCGGAGAACCTCCACACGCACCACATCCTGGATACCTCGATCGTTCCGGCACGCGTCGACCAGAGCGTGCAAGACCGGGCGAGGGAACTGGCCATCGCCATCTGCGAGTCGCTCGGCCTCGTCGGGCTGATGGGCGTCGAGCTTTTCCTCACCACCACCGGACGCCTGCTCGTCAACGAGCTGGCGCCCCGCACCCACAACTCCGGCCACCACACCATCGAGGCCTGCGGCACCTCGCAGTTCGAGCAACAACTCCGCGCCGTCTGCGGGCTGCCGCTCGGGGACACCCAGCTCCTCGCCCCGGCCACCATGACGAACCTCCTCGGCGACCGCTGGCTGGACTCGCCGACCGGATCGCCCGACTGGGTGGCCGTCCTCGGTGCCGCCCCGGACACCCACCTCCACCTCTACGGGAAGGACGCGCCCGCCCGCCGCCGGAAGATGGGGCACGTCACCACGCTCCATCCGCCCTCCGCACCCTGAGCAATTTTCCGCGGCTAGCTTGCAAGGCGGCCGACCTTTGCCACGTTTCCAACGCATGAATCTTATGAAAAAACTCACCTTCCTTCCTCTCGCCTGCAGTCTTGGGATCGCCGGCCTCGCCATCGCCGAAGACGAGGCGGCCCCTGCTGCCGACAAGGTCAGCTTCGAGAAAGACATCTATCCGATCATGGAGGCCAAATGCATCGACTGCCACAAAGCCGACTACGTTGACGAGCGCGGTCGCACCAAGAAAGCGAAGTCTGGCCTGCGGATGGACGGCGCCTGGGGCTATGCCAAGGGCGGCGACCTCGAAGCCGACGAGGGCAAGAAATTTCTCACCCCCGGCAAGCCCGACGAGAGCACGCTCTATACGTTCACCATGCTCCCCGAAGAGGACGACTACCACATGCCTTCCAAAGGCGACGACCTCACCGCCGACGAGCAGGCACTCTTGAAAAAGTGGATCGAAGAGGGTGCCGATTTCGGTGGCTGGGTAGGCAACGAAGAGGGCAAGGAAGGCTGATCGCCCGAAGCCACCTTCGAATCAACGAATGTGTGATGCCCCCGTGCCTGACCGGCACGGGGGCGTTTTTTTGGGGGGAGGCAAGGCAGCACTCCGGCCTAGCCGGCCCCCGATCGCGACGGGCCGGGGTAGTGCGGGTGATCCTTGGCGTTGACTCCATGCGGCTCTCGCAACACGTTCCTCCAGAAATCGTGATGCGGAACGGTTCTCCTGTTGTAACCACCATCCCCAGCTAAACGACCGTCCAAACTTTCGGGCACTCCCCCGAGCACGGGATTCTCGAACGCTCCGACGACGCCACGCAGCGGTCTCGTGAATCCACCCACCGTCGAATGAAGAAATTCCTCCGCAGCCTCCGCTACGGGATGGCCGGTCTTTGCTACGTGTTCCGGACGGAGGCAAACATGCGTCTCCATTCGGTCGCGGCGGCAGGGGTGACCATCGGGGGCTTCGCCTTTGCCATCACCGCCGCCGAGTGGGTAGGGGTGATCGGGTGCATTGGACTCGTCATGACCATGGAATGCTTCAACACGGCACTGGAACGTCTGGCCGACCGGATCTCTCCCGAGCAGCACCCCCTCATC
>CAZKYJ010000375.1:0-5588 GCA_964556355.1 uncultured Verrucomicrobiales bacterium
TGACACCCCGTCGCCGGGGCTGCTCTCCGGGTTGGCGGGGCTGTTCGGCAAAGGGAATTTCGAGACGGAGCTGCTGGCCAAGGTGGAACGCTGGGGGCAATCCGAGCCGGCTTGGGGGTGGCGGGTCTATCGGACGAAGGCCGGAATCCGCCTGCTGGCCACGCACGAGCCGGTGGCACCGGATGCCGAGGTGACGGAACGCGCATTCAAATTCTTTGGCGCGGATCGGCTCTACCGGAAGCTCTGCGTGAACCAGCAGTGCTTCCGCGCCCGGCTGAACCCGAAGCCGTGGCGGTGCGGGCGAGAGAAGCCGACCGTCCGATGGCCGTGGCGAAGCCGGGAAGAGGAAAGCGAGTTCGGGAAGTGGCACCATGACTACGAGGCGGCCGCGGCGGAATATGCGACCTGCGCGTTGATCGGCCGCTTCGGGAATCCCGCGATCCATCCGGCGCTGCGCGAGCTCGTCGACTACCACGACGGCGAGACGCGGATCAACACCGACCTACCGCTGGCGTGAGGGGTCCCCGGGCGGCGCCCTTCTGAACCGGGCGAGGACGCAGAGGCCAACGAGTGATGCGAGCAGGATCGTGTTGCCGACGATCCGGTCGGGCGTGACGGGGCGCGGGCCGTCCAAGTGGATATAGAGACCGTAGGGAAGCGCCATCGAGCAGAGGGAAATGATCGCGGCAACAACGATGGCGACATGCCACAGGATGGCCATGTAGGAAACCCTTTTCGCGGTGAGAGCGAACAGGAGACCGACGAGGATCGCCGCCGCAAAAAGCGTGAAGGCCGTGGGAGCGAAAGGCGCGAGCAGGTCGAGGACGAAGGGGAGCTTGTCCGCGATCCCGGCATCGCTTGCTATCTCGTGGGCGGCGCCCAGCGAGCCCAGCGAGACGAAGGTGAGCATAGCTGCTGCGATGCTTCCGGTGGCCTGGGGGATCACGGCGGCGACGGGGGCAAGACGCCGAGGGCGAGCAGGTCGTGCAGGCTCACATGCGAGAGATCGGCCACCGTGAGCCCGGGCCGGTGCTCGGCGAGCTTGGCGGCCGGGTGCGTCGTGGTGAGGGCGACGGTCTTCATGGCGGCGGCATTCGCCGCTTGGAGGCCGACGCCGGCGTCTTCGAACACGATGCACTCCGACGGGGCGGCACCGATTTTCTTCGCGGCGGCGAGAAAAACATCGGGGGCGGGTTTGCCTTGGGTGACGTCCTCGGCGGCGGCGACGGCGGCGAACTCATCGGTGATGCCGATGATCTCCATGACTGTCTCGATGTTGGCGGTCGGGGTGGACGAGCCGACGGCGCACGGGATGTTGGCGGACTTGAGTTCGGCGAGGAGCCTCCGAACGCCAGGGAGGGGTTCGATGCCTTCCTGCCGGATGATCTGGCGGTAGAGGATTTCCTTGCGGTCACCGAGCTCGGCGATGCGCGGGTGATCGTTGGGGTCGGCCCAGCCGAGGAGCGGGATGATCGACTCGTTGCGCTGACCGAAGGTGGCTTTGAACTGCTGGGGAGTCAGCTGCTGGCCAATCTCATCGGCCAGGAGGAACCAGGAGCGCTGGTGCTGGTCGTGGGAATCGATGATGACGCCGTCCCAGTCGAAGATGCAGTGGAGTTTCAAGGGGCAGGGTGGACGGTTCGCGTTGCCGGGAGTGCGGCGGTCGGCCGTCGGAAGTTCGAAGTATCTGGCGCGCGCACGGCTACTCGATTCGCCGCAGCTGGTAGATCCTGTAGCGTTGGGGAAGGAGGTTCTCGTTGTCGAAGCGGGCGGCGGCATCATCGAGATAGATGATGGTCGGAAAATCGGTGAACCGGATCTCGTGGATCCCGTCCTCTCCGGGATTGTCGAAAGCATCGGCGAGGTCTTGGATCTTGTTGATCTTGCTGCCGTTGACGGTCTCCACGATGAGCGAGGAGAGCTGTTCGTAGCCGAGGGCGCTGCGCGAGGGAAGGGTGCCGGAGAGGAAGACGAGCTTCTCGCGCCCCTCCGCTTCGTATTTCTCCGGGTTGGAGTTGGCATGGACGAGTTTGAACGGGGCGCGTGTTTCCCACTTGTCACCGGACGCCTCGAGGAAGGGAAGGGTCAGTTCTTGAAAGAGCATGCCACCCATGATGAGGTAGTTCGGACCCCGGTCGAACATGTAAGGGGGGATCAGATACTTCTCGGGGTCCTTGCGAACGAGGGTTACGGGGATCGTCATTTCCTCGCCGCCGCGGAGGAGCTTGACGTCGATGGTGTCCCCGGCGAAGACGTCGCCTTTCACAAGGTGGGCGATAGATAGCGTGCCAAGTTTCTCATCGACGTAGTTCCCACGGGAATCGACACTGTGACCACCGATCTCCAGGATGAAGTCCCCCTCCTCGATGCCTGAGGCCTCGGCAGAGGTGTCGGGGAGGACGCCGGAGACATAGATGCCACCCTGGCGGTCGCCGACATTGAGCGCCTCGCGGAGCTGGTCGTCGAGGGTGCGCGCATACTTGATACCAAAGTTCGGGAATCCCCGGTAGGGCGGGTTGGCGAGGTCGTTGAGGAAATGCTGGATGATCCGGGCCGGGAGAATATTCGCGGACTGGCTGCTGGACGAGTAGTCCATGAGCATGCCCGCGAGCTTGCCGTCCCGCAGGACCGGCAGCGTGTAGGAGCCGTCGCGATACTGGAGGGTGCCGCTCGCCTCATAGATAAGAAAGTAGGCGCTCTCGAGGAAATAGCGGCCGAGATCGAACTTGTCGACGGTGACCGAAGTGCTGACCGAGGTGCCGTTTGGCTCGAATTGCCAGACTTCGAGGGCGTCGCCGACGGCGACTTCGTCGACCACTTCGAGCGGTTGGAGATCGGCGAAAAACGCCTTGGCCTCGTCGGGGTCGGTGGGGGCAATGACGGCGAGGTTCGCTTCGTAGTCGACGCCGTCCACCACGGCCGTGACCTTCTCGCCAGACCCGGGCTTCTCGATCTCGATGTAGGTCGCATCGACGACGATCTCGGCGGTGACGAGGACCTTGTTCTCACCGATCAAGGCACCGAGACCGCGCTGGGACGATGGGGATTCCTTCTGCCACGGAAGGCGGAAGCTAAACCCCGGGGAGGGGACGGTGAGGCGGGGGGGGGAGCGGGAGACGTCGTCGTCCGCGGCGGGGGCGACCGTGGGGAGGGCGACGGCGAAGAGGGCGAAAAGTAGGGCGATGCGCATGGGGCGTTCGGCGGGTGTTGGACGGGTGGGTGCGGGAGGGGTTACTCGGCGATGTAGAACGATTCGCGGATGCCGTAGGTCTGGGTGATCCGTTGGTTGGCGGCCTGGATGCGGTCTTTCTTGAGATACACCGGCCGCCCTTCTCCGAGGAGTTTGATCGTGATGATCGGGGAGTCGTCCTGCTCGGCCGCCTGCAGAGCGGAGAACATCGTTTTCATGTCCGTGATCTCCGTGCCGTTGACCGCCTCGACGACCGAATCGACGTAGCCGCCGACCTCGGAATTGATGGCGTCGGGAAGCACGGTCGTAAAAATGACCGGCTGGGGGCGCTCCTGGTAGAGTTTCTCGCTGACGAAATAGTTGAACCAGTATCTCACCGTCTCGCTCTGGATGTTGTGCGCCGCGATGAGATTGCGGTCGAGCGGCTGGAAGACGAGGCCGGCATAAACGATGTATTCCGGCTGGGAGTCGTACTGGTTGGCGGTGATGAGGTACGGCCGGAACCGCTTCAGCGTGACGGTGGCTTCCAGCTCCGTGCCGTCGCGCCAGATGGTGAGGGCAATCTGGTCTCCGGCGAACTTTCGCTCGACCACCTCGTTCATGTTGACGGTTTCCCCGTTGATTTCGATGAACCCGTTGGAGGCGATCGGGTTGCCGTCGATGGCGAGGAGGACGTCGCCGGTCTGCACCGCACCCCCGGTGGAGCCCTCGGTATCGACGTTGCCCACCATGACGCCCTGGCCCACGTATTTCTCGGGCAGGCGGAGGGCGGTGCGCTGGGCCGGATTGACCAGCGGGAAGTCGGCGAGCGAGAGATCGACGTAGTGATCGTAGGTGCCGTCCTCGACGTCTTCCATGAAACGCTTGATGACCGGGGTGGGGATCATATAGCCGACGTTCTGGGCGACGGCGCCGGAGTAGCCTTGGAAGGCGACGCCGACGACTTTCTCGTCCTGGAGGACGGGGCCGCCGGAATTGCCGGGGTTGATCGCGGCGTCGATCTGTACCGTGAGATGGGAATCGACCCCGGAGTGGGAATAGGGCCGGAAGTCGATGCGGGAGACGATGCCGCGGGTCACGGAGATACGCTCGCCGCCCACGGGATAGCCGATGACGGTGACGGTGGTGTCGAGCTTGGGAAGATCGTTGATCTCCAGCGGGATCACGCCATCGAAGGCCGAGAAATCTTCGACTTCCAGCATCGCGAGATCGGCGTCGTGCGCGATGAAGAGGATGTTGGCGGGGTAGGGCTGGGGGTCGCCGACCTTGCGGATCAGCACGCGGGAGGAGTCGCTGACGACGTGGGCGTTGGTGAGGAAGCGGTTCTCGCCGACGAGAAATCCGGTGCCCGATCCCCCGGACGGACGTCCCGGGTTCCATGGGGTCCGGTAGTCTGGGTTGACCGACGAGTTCTCGATCCGGACGATGCCCTCGAAACGGCGCGATCCGAGGTCGGCGTTTTCGCCGCCAATTTCGGGGAGGGCGATGGGCTCGGTGGCTGAGACCTGCTCGTCCGGGGCGTTTTCGGCCACCGGTTCGTCCTGTGCTGGTGACGACGGGACGAGCGCGACGATGAGCACGGGGCCGAACAGGAGGGCGGCGAGCTCGTGACGATGGGGAAGTGTCCGGGGTGATGCCATGGTAAGGCGCGAACTCTAACGGAGCCGGGCGGGATGTAAAATGAGCTTGGGGGAAGGATCGGTGGCGGCGGGCGATCCCCGCGAGGGCGATGTTCCCCGGACCCCGTCCGGAGATTCGCCCGGACGTCGGAGGGGAGGGCGGCGGCAGATGGGAGTCGTCCCCGTGGATCGAGGAACGGGCGGGGGACGGCTATTGTGTTTGCTCCCCTCCGGATGTCCAGGCGAGAACCCCCGGCGGGAGAGGTCGAAAGGGAGTGGGCAATCGCCCCGTTCGCGGGTCGGTTCTCCGATCAGCGAGCGCCGGATGGCCACGTCGTGCGGGGGACGGGGTGCGGGCTATGCGACTTTCGCCAGGGCGTCGTCGAGGGCGGCGAGGACCGCTTTGATCGAGTCGTCGGTCTCGTCGCCCATGTTGGAGATGCGGAACGTCTTGCCCTTGACCTTGCCGTAGCCACCGTCGATCACGAGGCCGTGGTCTTTGCGCAGGTGGCCGATGAGCGCGGGAAGATCGATTTCACGGTTGTTGGCGACGCAGGTGAGCGATTTCGAGCGGTACCCTTCCGGCGCGAAGAACGCGAATCCGTTGGCGCCTACCCAGTCGTGGACGAGACCGTTGAGCCGCGCGTGGCGGGCGAAGCGGTTCTCGAGCCCCTCGGCGAGGATCTGGGCGACCTGGTGGCGCAGGCCGTAGATGTGGGGGATGACGGGTGTGCTCGGGGTCATGCTCTTTTCCCCGTTCGAACGGAATTCGAGGAAGT
>CAZKYJ010000376.1:0-5536 GCA_964556355.1 uncultured Verrucomicrobiales bacterium
TCGGTGGTGGCTCCGCGCGCGGCGACCTTGGTTTTTTTCTGTGAGGCGCGGGACTGTTCGCGGGCGGCCTCGAGGTGTTCTTCCACCTGCAGCTCGTTCAGGCTGAGGCCACGCTGGGCGCAGAGGAGGGCGGTGAGGTCGATGGGGAAGCCGAAGGTGTCGGAGAGGCGGAAGGCCGTCTCGGCGGGAAAGGGTGCACCCGATCCTTTCCCTTCGGCCGCTTTTTCGAAGAGCGCGAGGCCGCGGTCGAGGGTGGCATTGAAGGTGGTCTCTTCGGCGTCGAGGGTGCTGGCGATCTTCTCTTGGCGCTTCTTCAGCCCGGGGAAGGTGTCGCCCATCTGCTCGACGAGGGCGGGGAGGAGGCGGCTGAGGAAGGGGGTGCCATCCTGGCCGAGACCGAGGTCGCGCCCGTAGCGGACGGCGCGCCGGAGGATGCGGCGGAGGACGTAGTTGCGGTCGGTATTCCCGGGGAGAATGCCGTCGGCGATGGAAAAGCTGAGGGTGCGGAGGTGGTCGGCGATCACGCGGAAGGCGATGTCGGTGCGCTGCTGTTCGGCGAGCCCGGCGTGGGCGCCGCCCTCGGGCATGGTGCCGGCATAACGGTGCCCGGCGATCGCGGCGATCGCGGCGAAGAGCGGGGTGAAGACGTCCGTGTTGTAGTTCGAGGGGAGCTCCGAGAAATCGGTAAAACCCTTGGTGGTCTGGATGACCGAGCAGGCGCGCTCGAAGCCCATGCCGGTATCGACATGGCAGGCGGGAAGGTTCTTGTAGCTGCCGTCGTCCTCGGCATTGTACTGGATGAAGACGAGGTTCCAGATCTCGATGCAGCGGGGGCTGTCGGCGTTGACGAGCTTGCCACCGGAGTCGCCCGCCGGGGTGAGATCGATGTGGAGCTCCGAGCAAGGCCCGCAGGGGCCGGTGTCGCCCATCATCCAGAAATTGTCCTTTTTGCCGCCGTAAATGATATGGACGGCGGGGTCGAGACCCGCTTTTTCGAAGACCGCTTTCCAGAGATCGTAGGCTTCTCCATCGAACTCGGCGGGGTCGCCTTCGCCAGGCTGGTAGACGGAGGCGTAGAGGCGCTCGGGCGGGAATCCCCAGCGCTCGGTGAGCAATTCCCACGCCCAGGCGATGGCCTCGGCTTTGAAGTAGTCACCGAACGACCAGTTGCCCAACATTTCGAAGAACGTGTGGTGGTAGGTGTCGTAGCCGACGTCCTCGAGGTCGTTATGTTTGCCGCCGGCACGGATGCACTTCTGGGTGTCGGCGGCGCGGGGCGGATCGTACGGGGCGCTGGCCGAGCCGAGAAAATAGGGCACGAACTGGTTCATCCCCGCGTTGGTGAAGAGGAGGTTCGGCGAGGTCGGCATGAGCGAGGCCGAGGGGACGATGGCGTGTTGTTTTTCGGTGAAGAAGTCGAGGAAGGACTGGCGGATTTCGGCTGCGGTCATGGGTCGGGGATCGGAGATCGGGTCTCGAAGATGGGAAAACTGAAGGCTGGGTTTAGGAAATTTTGGACTCGCCGAGCTGGGGTTCAGCCTTCCCGGACGCCCGGACTTTGAACTCGGCGAACTGCGATTGGAGGCGGTTGGGAATGATGGCGGTGAGGAGGACGTCGCCGTTGTCGTCGTAGGTCTGGGAAATCGTCTTGCCCTCGGTGTGGATGAGGGAGACCAGGTCGCCGCGGGTGGGCGGGAGGCGGAGCTCCATGCGGGCGACACGATCCATGAGGAGGGCGTTCATCCGGGTGAGAAGCTGGTCGAGGCCATCACCGGTCTTGACCGAGGTGAGAATCGCGTCGGGGAAATGGGTACGGAGCTGGTGGAGGGTGACGGGGTCGCCGGCGAGCTTGTCGGTCTTGTTGAGGACGATGAGGCTCTGCTTGTCGCCCGCCCCGAGCTCATCGAGCACGTCGCGGGTCGTCTGATAGTGGTCGTAGACATCCGGGCTGGAGGCATCGACGACGTGGACGAGGAAATCGGAGAGGAGCGATTCCTCGAGGGTCGCTTTGAAGGATTCCACAAGCCGGTGGGGCAGGCGGCGGATGAAACCGACGGTATCGGTGAGGAGAAGCGGCTGGCCGTCCGGAAGATCGATGCGCCGGGTGGTTGTATCGAGGGTGGCGAAAAGCTTGTCCTCGGCCAGGACGTCGGAGGCGGTGATCTTGTTGAGGAGCGACGACTTGCCGGCATTGGTGTAGCCGACGATGGCGCCGTGGGGGACCGGAAGTTTTTCGCGAGCCTGGCGGCGGGTGCCCCGCTGCTTGCGGATTTCGGCGAGTTCGCGCTTCGCGCGGTCGATCCGCTCGCGGGCGATGCGCCGGTCGACCTCGATCTGCTTTTCCCCCTCGCCCCGGGCGGCGGCCCCCCCACCCTTCCCGCCGCCGGCCCCCCCGCCCTGGCGGTCGAGGTGCGCCCACATCCGCGCGAGGCGCGGCAGCGAGTACTGCATGCGGGCGAGCTCGACCTGGAGGCGAGCCTCCTTGGTCTGGGCGCGCAGGGCGAAGATATCGAGGATGACTTCCTGGCGGTCGATGACGGCGAGGTCAGCATCTTTTTCCCAAGCGCGCTGCTGGGCGGGGCTGAGCTCGTTGTCGAAAATGATGACGTCGCACTCGAGGTCTTTCGCCATGTCGATGAGTTCGGCGCACTTGCCGGAACCCATGAGGTAGCGCGGCGTCTGCTTGGCGACGCGCACGAGTTCGGCGGCGGCGGTCTCGATGCCCAGCGTGCCGACGAGTTCCTCCAGTTCCTCCAGCAGGCTGGCAGACTCATCGGCATCGCTGCGGTCGAAGTACACCCCGATGAGGAGGGCACGCTGGACCATTTTGGGTTTTTCTCGGACTTCGAACACGATGGCCACATATACGTCACCCCCCGCCCTCGCGCGACACCGCTCTTGCCCGGCGAAGTTTTCCTAAGAGACGGGAGGGTTGAAGCGTCGCAAATCATGGGGTTGAGTGAACCGAGCGCCCCGATTCACCCCCCGCGAAAGCCCAACCCCATGAGCGACTTCCACCCACCCCAGTACGACGCCAGCCATATCGGGCACCACCACCTTCCCCAGATCGACCCGGACGCGCCGGACCGCTACCCGTTCGCCCCCGATCTGGGACACAACACGGACCGGCAGCTGGAGGACCAGCAGAAAAAGTCGAAAATGACGGCGGTGGGCGTCGCCGTTCTCGTCCACGTCGTGATCGCCCTGCTCGCGGTTCTCATCATCGTGGTCGAGAGCGTGAACGACACCCCGGCGATCACCATCACCGGCGGGGACGACCCGACCCAGCCGGTCCTGAACAAGCAGCAGCTCAGCCAGCGGGTGAAGAAGACGCCTTCGCAGACTTCGGCGCAGGCCATCCCGACGATCACGACCAACGTGGCCGCCAACATCGCCATCCCGGAGGTGACCGATTTCTCGCCGGACGCACTGGATCTCGGCACCATGGGCATCGGCAACGGTTTCGGGTTCGACGCCATGGGCACGAATTTCAGTGGCGCTGAATTCCTCGGGCTCCGGGGCGGGGGAAAGGATATCGTCATCGTGATCGACACCTCCAGCTCGATGCCCGGAAACTGCAAGCCAGAGGGCATCGCCGCGATCCAAAAGGAGATCTCGAAGACGATCAACGGCCTCCCGGCACTGACGAGCTTCAACCTCATCTGCTACGCCAACGATGCCGACCTTTTCGCGGAGAAGCCGGTGCTCGCGTCCGCCGACAACAAAAAGGCAGCGCTCAAATTCATGGAAGGCTATTTCGGGAAGGGACCGTGGCTGAAGACCCGCACGATGGAGTACGGCAAAGCAGGCAAGGACAAGGAGGGGATCAAATACATTCCTCGGGCTCCCAACGACGTCCCCGAGCTGGAGGGCACCAGCGGCGGCTCGCGGATCGATCTCGGCCTGATCCTGGCCTTCAAACAGAAGCCGAGCGCGGTCTTTATCCTCTCCGACGGCGCCCCTTCGACCCGCCTCAACGGGAAGCCGCTCGACGACCGGGACATCGTCAATTTCATCGAGGATGTCTACCAAGAGATTTACGGCAAGGGCAACCAAATGACCGGCTCGGTCACCGTTAACAGTGTGAGCATCAACGGATTGGGAGAAAATTTCCTCCGCGACATCTCCCGCACCTTCAACGGCAAGCACAAGGATATCCGCCCCGACAAGCTGTGATGCCAGGCGACGCGGGCAGCGCAGGCATCCGGTTCGTGGTATAGTTTGGACATGGCGGAAGAAAGCCAGCATCGCTTCCGCCCCAGGATCATCGGGCGACCCGACGCACCGCGCCCGACGCTGCGGGTCACGGATCTCAGAGAGTCGGCGGAAGAGCTTGCCGAAGAGATCGAAGACTCGGAATGGGAGGCCGAGGAGGGCCGCCACGGCTCCCGGGTCAAAGCGCTGCTCATCGCATTTGCTATCCACCTCGTCCTAGCAGTGGTCGCGATGCTCGTCGTGGTCTACTCCGGACCCGATCAGGTGGCTTCGATCATCGTCGAAGCGCCCGACGTCAGCGAGCTGGTGGATTCGCGGGCCAAGGAAGTCATCGAGCAGCGCACGAAACGGGTGAAGCCCACGTCGTCGGCGCCGATGATCCCGACCATCACCACGGCGGCGACATCCGCCCTATCGCTCCCGTCGGTCGATGACCTGGCCCCCTTGCCGACGATGGATCTCGGCCTCGGCGCGGAAGCGCTGCTCTCCGGAATGGGCGGGGGCGGCGTGCCCGGCGGTGCCGCCTTCCTCGGGCTCTCGGTTCCCAAAACGACGCATGTGATCCTGCTCGTCGATGTCTCCGGGAGCATGCGCGGCAACTGCGGCATCGAAGGCCTCGAGGCCATCAAGCGGGAGGTCGCCCGGACGGTGAGCGCCCTCGATACCAAGGTGGAATTCAACATCTTCGCCTTCGCCAGTGATGTCGATGCGTTCCAGGAGCGGTCGGTGCGGGCAACGCCGGAAAACAAGAAGGCTGCGATCGCGTTCTTCGATGGCTACTTCCTCACCGGCCCGAACAGTTTCTACGAGACCCGCACCAAAGAATACGGGCGCACGGGCACCGACGAAAACGGCGTGCGCTACGTCCCCATCCTGTCCGACCAATTCTCGCAGCTCCGCGAGATCAAGGGAACCACCCGCATCGAGCTCGGCGTCATCGCCGCCATGCAGGCGCGCCCGAAAACGCTCTTCGTGATCTCCGATGGCGAACCCGAGAGCCGCTCCAACGGCAGCCGCCTCACCAATGAGGCGCTCATCGATCTGATCGACCGCGAGTACCGGCGGCTCTACTTCAGCCGTGGTGGCCTGCAGGTCGGAACCATCAGCGTCGATGGTCAGGGGGCGAAGTTCCTCCGCGCCCTCGCCGAACACTTCGGCGGTGCCTACAAGAGCATCCGCCCGGCACGGCTGTAGAATGAGGGGGCTTCCGGCCTCGCGCAGGCGGTCGATCTGCAACTAAATAATGCCGGGCATTTTAGTGACTGGCATTCTAGTGACCGAACAGAGGAAAAACCCCCACCCGCGCATGGCCGGTGGGGGT
>CAZKYJ010000377.1:0-5524 GCA_964556355.1 uncultured Verrucomicrobiales bacterium
AGCGGCGCTTTCTACCGGTAGTCGAGCCGGGCGGTCGCCGACGTGTCTCGCTCGCTGGTGAAGCGGATCCAGTAGGCGGCGAAGGCGTCGGGGAAATCATGGGTGAACGGGGCGCCGGCTTCCAGCGAAACGGTATCGTAGGTAACCCACCGACCCGTTCCGCTAATGTCGATCTCGATGGTGATCTCACTGGCGGTGGCCGTGGTGAGGGTCAGGGTTTTTTCATCATAGCCAGTCATGAGATACGGGTCGGAGGGAACTCCCGCCAGCGCGGGTGAATCTTTCCACGGGCCGCCGGACCCCACGGGTTTTCCGAGTTCCCAGATGTCGTCGACGGCCCCGAGCCAGAGTGCGGTCATGCCATCGTCGGAGCGGACGATGTGGTCGGTGGCCGGGGCATCCGGCCGGATGCCGGAAAGGACGAGGAGGCCGCGGTAGCTACAGTAGTCGGTGATCCGGAGGTCGTGGCTGGAAACCGGCCGCATCTTGGCGAAGCCGCCAGCGTTCTCGGCCGGAAGTTCGTAGAAGGTGCCGTGGCAGTTGAGGAGGTCGCGCTCGGTGGCAACCTCGCGGGCCAGGCGCCCGAACCCGAGCGGGCCGGGTCCGTCGAAGGCGTCGCCGTGGCGGGGGATCCGGAAGCGCCGACCTCGGTCGTCGATGATCAGGACGGAGGCGGCATCCGCGCTGACGACTCCCTCCCGCGGCGGGATTGCCGCGTTCTCCTTCAGCCAGGCGAATCCCTTCGCGTCCTCGCTGCGCCGGAGGCGGGCGTTCTCGTCGAGGATGTAGTAGCCGGAATCGGCGGCCAGGTGGAGTGTCCGTTCGTTGGCACCGCGCGGTCGGATGACCCCGCCGGTCGCCGCTCCGTCGCCGGTGCTGGCCAGCCCCGCGAACTTCCCGGCGTCGCCGGCGCGGCGCTCGCCGCCCATGGTGAACCAGGCGGTGGCGGATTCCACGGGCGCCGACGACCGGACACGGACCCAAGTGGCGGCAAGGGCATCGTCAAACCGATGCCACCCGTAGCCATCGATCTCTTTCTCCAGCAACGTCTCCCATTGGCCGGTGCCGTCGCGGTCGATCTCGAAGGTGAACCTGGTGGGTGCGTCGGCCGCGAGGTGGACAGCGCGTCCGGTGAAGCCCGCCAGGAGGAAGGGGTCGGAGGGCTCGTCGGCCGCCACCGTGCTATCGAGCCACACGGCACCGCGCCCGATGGCCGGGCCGAGTTGGTCGAGCTGCTCGGGCCGGAGGAACCAGAGGTTCGATTGCGACTGCGGCGGGGCGATCTCACCCTTGGCTTTTCGCTTGTTGAGGAACTCGCTCTTCGCCGTGTCATCGCAGCCGAGGACGACGTGGTCGTTCCAGCGGCAGAAGTCCCCGACCACTTTGAGATAGGTCGAACGGGGCGAGATCCCGCCCGTGTTCCCGGCGGCAAACGACCGGGGGAACTTCCAGAACATCCCGTGCATGGTCATGAGCAGGTCATTGCCTTCGCCGATCTCGCGGATGCGTGGCCACTCCGTGTTCCAGCCGTGGGCGCCGTCGTAGCTATGGCTGGCCTTCGGAAGCCGGAAGCGCTGCCATCCGTGCCGGTCCCGCATCATCAGGATGAGAGACTGCGCGTCCCAGCCGACGGACCACACTGGGTCGGTGCCCGGGTCCTCGTTTCCGTAGATGCCCCCGGGGCCCGTGACCTCGGTGAACTGGCTGCGCAGGACGATATCGAAGCCCGGCGACCGGCCGTCCCATTCGGCAAGAACCCCCGAGGCTACGAATGGGTCGCGCTGGGCCGCGGCGCCATGTTCGCCATTGTTCGCATAGACCAGCTCCCCGTGCCCGGAGTAGAGTCCTTTCCCATGGTATCCGGGGAGATCGGATTTCGGGCTCCCCTCCTGCGCCTCATCAAAAAAGAGGGTGGTCACGTCCAAGGTGTGCACGTCGACCTCGTAGATCCCCTCTTCCATCGACGCGTAGTAGATCTTGTTCTCCGGATCGAAGAGGTGGCGGGCGTTCCCCGTCGGGCGCCCGAACATCTCACCGTAGGGGATCGCGCGAACATTGCGCTCGGAGTCGATGGCGTAGGGGCCGATGAACAGCTGACCGGACTCGCGGTGGATCATCCGGTTCGCCGGGGTGCCTCCGATGCTTTCCGGGCGCACCGTCATGTTGAGGGCGGCGTCGATCTCGTAAAGCTTGTCGCTCGATCCTTTCGGGCTATGGGGCGCGTAGGTCACCGCCCAGAGCCGCCCGGCCCACGGGACGACCGCGCCCGTGCCGCATTCGTTCTCATTGTTGAAGAATGCCAGGTGGGGGTAGATGCCGCTGAACTGGGGGGGCTCATCTCCCGCAGCGGTGGCGGAGATCGAGGCGGCGAGAAGGAGTGGTCGGATGATCATCTAGCGTAATTGGACGGAGAACTGCATGAAGATTTCGGTGTCGAGAGGGGCAGGGGGAGCGAATTGCCAGAGCGCGGGGATTCCACCGAGGTAGGTGAATCCGCTCTCGCTCCACGATTCGAGGTCGCTGCTCCAGCGGGGGGAGATCTCCACATCGTCGGCCGCGGTGCGACGGGGCAACGCGAGGGTGAAGGAGTGGGGATCGAATACTGGTGCCGAGTCGACGGCGTAGCTGAGCAGGTCTCCTCCCGTAAAATGGACGGTGTCCGAAGTGCCGGGATTGCCTCCCGGGTCGGTGCTGGCCCTCCAGTTGATCGGCAGCGCAGGATCTCCGCCGCGGTAGATGAGCGACGGTCCTGCCCCATCGGCGGCGACCGGCCACGGCAGGTCGTCGGAGTAGGTGAGGTCGACGATGGTCGAACCGTCGGCGTCGTCGAGTTTCAAGCGG
Organism: uncultured Verrucomicrobiales bacterium; assembly: GCA_964556355.1. Taxonomy (GTDB): domain Bacteria; phylum Verrucomicrobiota; class Verrucomicrobiia; order Verrucomicrobiales; family DEV007; genus CAZKYJ01. Next base: position 2,842 of record CAZKYJ010000377.1, read on the forward strand.
TCGCTGCTGTTGCTCAGGCGCCCGGAAGCGAAGTCGATGAGCCGGACGACGATGCGCTCGCCGGGTGCGAGGTGCGTTCCGACGGGGAAGGTGTAGGCGATCCCCGCGGTGAAGGCGACCCCCGCCAGATCGAGCGTTTCCGCATCGCTCGTGTTCACCAGCTCGATGAACTCGGCGTCGGCATCCGGGTCCGCCGGGTGGTACATGATCTCGCTGACCCGGAGATACAACTGGTTCGGGCTCGGGTCCGCCGGGGTGGTGGTGGTGGCGACGACGGTGCCTCCCGGGTCAGTCAGTGTTAGGGTCTCTCCAAAGTTTGAGAGATGACCGCCGTAGTTTCCCTGCGAGAAGAGCGGCGGGTTCACCGCTCGGAAGGTCTGGACGCGCGGCGAGAGATACAGCGAGCCCCCCGCCGGGATGACCGTGCCGGGGCGGAGGGCATGGGCCACCCCGCCCGATAGCTGCCAGCCCGAGAGATCGACGGCGAAGGGGTTCGGGTTCCGGATCTCGATGGACTCCTCGTCCTGATCACCGCTCTCGGGATTGGCGACAATCGTGCCGAAGTCGATCGCCGGTGAGTCCGGTTGCGACGGCGGGAGGGTGCCGCGCGCCGGGCTGCCGCCGTCGGTCTCGAGGAAGGTGCGCCGCTCGGGGAGATAGACGGTGAGGATGCGGTCGAGGGCGTCGTCGAAGCTTTCTTGGGGAAAGCGGCCGTAGGTACCATCGTTGGTGAACCCCCATGCCGCGCGATCGAGCTCGGCCTCCGGTCGAACCGCCGCGCGGAGCTGGGCGAGGCGCGCTTCGAGCACGCCGGGCGCGAGCAGGGTGTCGATGACGGTGCGGAGGCGGCGGTAGAACATCGCGCTGGTCTCCGGATGGTCGTAGATCGCGTCGAAGAAACGGTTGAAGTTTCCACGGAAGTCGTCGTTCGAACCACCCCATTCGATGCGTTCGTCGGTCACGAGGAAGCTCGTCGGGCCGGCCGGGCCCCGCGGGTCGCCCGAGCCGAGGAAGCGGTGGCCGTAGCTGAAGTCGCGATCCCAGGGGATGAACATCCATTCGTCGAAACGATTGCGGTGGATATAGTAGTTCTTCTGAGGGTTAAAGATCGAATCGATCACATTGACGGCGAGATAGTTGACGACCGATGGAAGGTCGACGTTCTCGAGGAGGAAGTCGAGCTGAGCCGGTGCGCTGAGACGGCTCGTGAAGGTCGCCAGGTCGGCGAGGCTGGAGCCGTTCCGTGCCTCGAACCCGGCGGTGCTGACAAGCCACGACCCGTTGCCGGTCGCTTTGTAGAGCGGGCCGTCGGGATCGAGTAAGGAATCACGGCGCCGGAGGAACTCGCCGTCCGGCTGCTCGATCATGATGCCGAGCGAGTGGAAGGTCCCATTGCGCTGGACGCGGATGGGAAAGGCTTCGGATGCCGGCACCCCCATGGTGCGGAGGTGTTCCATCGGGAGCACGTCCCGGAGGTAACTCGAGTCGATGTAGGCGGCGTTGACATTGATCTGATCGACCCGCGGGATCCCGTCGGCGATGCGGAAATCATGGCCGGAATTGAACTCGAACTGGTGCGGCTTTTTCTCCAGCGCGGCCGTGGTGGCGCCACGGAGATGGACGAGGATATTGTCGTAGAATTCGCCGTTCCAGAAAAGCGAGCAACGGGCACCACCGCGGCTGTCGGCGGCATTTTCGAGGCCGGGGGCGAGGAACCACTGGAAGATCGGGAGCGCGCTCGAGACGGCCGGGTCGGGGATGGCGGTTCCGAAGTAGCGCGGCGAATCGAGCGGGTCGGGGAAGGGGGGGAGTTCGGTCATCGCGCCACCGGAGTCCCCGGCGACGATCCGCCAGCGGAGCATCTCGCCGGGGGCGGCCGCCGGGACGGTGCCGCGGTAGGCCCCTCCGCCCAGGTCGGCCATGGCCAGCGACTGCTCGGCGGCGAACATCGCCCGGTGGACGAGCGTGACCGAGGTCAACGACGTGGTCGACGGCTGCGCGGTGACGGTGACGACGACCGAGCCGTCGGGCTGCAGGAGGGCCGTGTGGTCGGTGAGAAAAGGGGAGGGCAAATTGGCGGCTCCAGGGGTCGGGGTTCCCGAGTAGCCTTGGGCGCTGAAGCTCACGCCGCCGAACTGCGGCGGGTACTGCGGCGCGAACTCGGTGGCGATCTCCCCGTCGGCATCGGCCAGGGCGAGATACTCGCCGTCGCCCGAAAGGGAGAAACCGGTATGGAGCTCGCTGCCGGGGAACGCCCGGTCTTTGCCCGAGGCGAAGACGATGAGATAGCCGCCCGGTCCGATGGCGGTTGGTGGGAATGTCCACCTGGCGGGACTTGTCCCATCGTCGGTGAGTGTCCAGCCCGCCAGGTTCACCGAAAACGCGTTGTCATTGAAGATTTCGATCCAATCGGGGGTATCTCCGTCCTCGTCGCGGAGTCCGTCGGGGTTGATAGCGACGAATTCGTTGATGGTCGGTGGTGAGCCCGGTTCGTTCACTCCGATGGTGAAGCTCCGAGAGGCGCTGCGTGCGCCGGCGGTCGCGGTGAGGGTGTAGGTCTGCGTGCTGGCGGGAGAGACCGCAAGGCTGGTGGTGGCCGTGACGTCGATCCCCCCCGGGTCGAGGACGACCCCCTCAGCGTCGGAAACCTGCCACGCGAGCACGGCGCTCTGCCCGGGCAATA
>CAZKYJ010000378.1:0-5516 GCA_964556355.1 uncultured Verrucomicrobiales bacterium
CTTCGGCAAGGGGAAGATCGTTCAGATGTTGGTGGGGAGCCGGTCCAAGGAGGTGCTCGTCGACCGGCTCGATGCGCTGAGCACCTACGGCCTGCTCAGGGGCCGGGGCACCACCTTTGTCTACGATCTCCTCCGCGAGGCGGAACGGGCCGGCCTGCTGGCCACCGACACCTCGGGCGACTACCCGCTCGTCGGCCTTACCGCCGCCGGCGAAAACGTCATGCGCAACAGGAGCTCGGCGCCTCCCCTCAGCTGGCCGGACACCCGGGTGTCCGCCACCACCCCGAGCGGCGGGAGCCGGCGCCGAAACCTGGCGCCGGCCCGGGAGCTCGCTGACCTGGGCTTCGACGAGCGCCTTTTCGAGAAACTCCGCGAGACCCGCAACGAGCTGGCGCGCAACGAAGGTAACGTCCCCGCCTACCACATCTTCTCCAACAAGACGCTCGAGTTCTTCGCCCGGCTCCGGCCGACAACGGTCGAGGAAGGCGCCACCATCCGCGGCGTCGGCGAGGTCAAAGCCGAGCGCTACCTACCGGAGTTCGTCGCGGTGATCCGGGACTATCAGAACACGAAAATGTAGGTCGCCACCATGGCGAGGAGCAGCACCACCGCCGTGATCAGCCAGACTTTTTCCATGGGCTTCTTCGGTTTTCCCCCGCTGAATTCCTCTGCGATGAAGGCGTCGTAGTCGAAGTCGTCATCGATGCCGGCGGCGTTGAGCTGATCGATGACATCATCGCGACCGGCGCCACACGAGCGGCAGGCTTTCGCGTTCGGGCTCATCTCGTCACCGCAGGCAGGGCAGACGAATGGGGAGGGCGAGGGCATCGGGCAACGATACGACGGATCTCGAATCGCCAAAACCGCGGCACTCACATGACTTGTGAGACAGCTTCTGAGACATCCGCTCCCGGCGGCCCGATCAGGGAGCAGCATGGTGGCAAGAATCTTTCTCCAGGATCTCGGAGTTTCGCCCGCAGTGCTCGAAGGTTGCGTCGGACGATCGATCCGCAACGGGAGGACACTTTCGTCGGAGTGTATTCGGGGAGTGGCCGTGAATGCGGTGCCGCCATGCGTGCAGCCTCCGACATCCGGGTAGGAATTCCTGGCCCCGTCCTGCGCGGAGACAGCGGCGGGAGCTCGGCGGAGCGGTCAGGTCACAGGCGGAATGGCTTTCCGGAGGCGTAGAGCTGGAGGCGGCTGCGCACCTGCTCGCCGGCCGGCGAATCGCCGAGCAGCGCGATGGCCGATTCCGCCGATTCTTGGGCGGCGGCAAAGTCCCCCGCGGCGGCTTGGGCGGCGCCCCGGAGGTCGAGGTAGGCGGGGTTCTGGTTATTGGTCAGCGCGCAGAGGCGTTCGGCGAGGGCGAGTGCTTCTTCGGGGCGGCGGAGAGCCTCGTCGCCATGCGCGGCCAAGATCCACGCCAGGCGTTCGGCGGCGGCCAATGTTTTTGGCGATTGGCGGAGAACGTTTTTGTAGCTGGCGACGGCCGCGGCGGCGTCGCCGGCAGCCATCTGCGCGTCGGCCTCTGCGAGGAGCTCCGTGCCGGGGTCGGCGGCGGGCGCGAGTTCTTGTCGGAGGAGGTCGATGACTTTCTGAGTGTCGGGGCGGGCGCCGTATTTGGCGGCATAGGCTTCCAGGTAGTCGAGGCCGTCGCCTGCCTGGGCGGCGTCGATGAACTGCGAGCTGACGCGCAGCGGTTCGGGCTGCGGGGGCGGGCCGATGAAGCGCCCGGGGAACGGGAGGGCGGCAGAACGCCACGCGGCGGGAGGGGCCGCGAGGAGGCGGCTGTCGGCGGCCACCTGGCCGGCGGAGACGCGCCCCTTGTAGATGGCGGCGACGCGGCCTTCGCCGTCAAGGAGGAACGAGCAGGGGACGGGCAGCGGTGTCCAGCGGTCGAGGACGGCACGCTGGAAGAGATCGAGGGCGCGCAGGACCTCGGGCGAGGCGGCGGCGTGTTCGAACGGGTAGGCGGTGGTGTCGGGCGGTTCGGGGTCGGTATTCCAGGCGAGGACAGCGAGTCCGGCGCCGCGGAGGGTTTCCCTTTCCTCCGCCCATTCCGACAATTCGGCGAGGCAGGCGGGACAGGTGGCCGACCAGATATTGAGGAGGAGCGGACCCCGCAGCGAGGCCAAGGCTCCCACTGGCGGGACGGGCAAGCGGGCGGGGAGGATGATGCGTGCGGAAGCCTCGTCGGGGAGCGGGTTCTGCGGGGCGGCGGCCAGCCCCGATCGTCCGGGGGGCGGTGACCAGCGCGCGGCGGCCGGCACGCCTTGGGAGATGCGGTAGAACCCGCCGGCGGAGATCCCGTCCACCGTCTGGAGACGGCCGCCTGGCCACTGGATCTCGACCCTCTCGACCGCGGCATCGGAGCCAAGGCCAAAGTGCAACCATGATCCCGATTGGGAGAGGAACGAGTCGCCGCCGTGGACGCTCCGGGTGAGCGGGGCGGGATTCCCCTCCAGCCAGACGCGCACCGTGGCACCGATGGCATCGCGGTTGGTGGTGAGGCCGTCGCCCTCCGGACGCACGGCGAGCCAGGTGGTGGACGCGGTGTCGGCGCGGTTTTGCAAGAGCCGGAGGCGGGGTGCGGTGCGGCAGGTGACCCAGACATCGAGGTCGCCATCGAAGTCCCAGTCGCTGGTGACGACCGCGCGGGTATCGTCGGGGAAATCGAAGCCGCTGGCGGCGGAGATATCGGCGAACCCTTGGCCGCCGCAGTTGAGGAATGCGTTGTTGCGCTCGTAGCCGCTGAACGACCGGTCGTTGTGCAAGAGCCTGTTGAGTGCTTTCCAGCCCTGCCGGTAGCGGATGGTCTGTCCGCTGGCCGGGTCGGCTGCCGGATCGACGGGTGATTGCGACACGACCTGCCGCCAGTAGACGCTTCACAAGTCGCCGGTATCGGGAGCGCTGATGAACCCGTTGCCCACGAGGAGATCCGACCAGCCGTCGTTGTCGATGTCGGCGAAGCGCGATCCCCAGGCCCAACGTCCCATGGTCACGCCGGCGGACTCGCTGACGTCGTGGAAGGATCCTCCCCCCGGGGAGCCTTCGAAAAGCGAGTTCCCCCGCGCGTGGCGCCGGTAGCTGTTGAGGAGCGCGTCGCTCGCTCCCTCTTTGAACTGTCGCTGGTAGGTAATGCGGTTGCCGGCGGATGAAAACATGTTGCTGACGTAGAGGTCGGGCGAGCCGTCGCGGTTGTAGTCGCCCCAGCTGGCCGACATGCCGGCGGACATATCTTCCACGCCGAGCGCGGCGGCCACGTCGGTGAAGGTTCCGTCGGAGTTTTGGTACAAGTTGTTGCGACCGTAGTCGTTCGAGACGTAGAGGTCCTGGTCCCCGTCGCCGTCGTAGTCGAGCCACGCGGCGGCGAAGCTGAAGCGGTTGTTGTTGTGGTCGAGCCCGACTTCGGAGGTGACATCGACGAAGTCCCAGTTTCCCTCGTTGCGCAGGAGCATGTTGGCTCCGCCGTTCTGGGCGTCGTGGTAGGGGAGGGGCTCGCCGAGCTGGCCGGATTCGCCGCGGTCGGTGGCGGGGTTGTAGCCGCAGAGGAAGAGGTCGAGGTCGCCATCCAAATCGAAGTCGGCGGCGGAGATCGAAAAGGTCTGCGCGCGGGTTCCCAGTCCAAGGGCGAGCTCGAACTTGGCGGCACCGAGATTGTCCATGAAGAGGATCTTGAAATCCTGGGACACGGCAAGGTCGCGGTCGCCGTCGTTGTCGAAGTCGAGAATGAGGGCGCTGGCGCAGTAGTCGAGCCACCCGGTGCCGCTGGCGTCGGTGGCATCGCGGAGAGTGCCGTCGGCCTGGCGCAGAAAGAGCCGGTTGGGGAGCCCGCCCTGCTGGCAGACGTAGAGGTCGTCGAGTCCATCGCCGTCCACGTCTCCGAGCGCCATGCCGTGGTTGGCCACGACGTCGAGTCCGAAATCCCGCGCGATGCGGGCGCGCCAGTGGTCGGTCGAGCGGAGGAACTGCTCGGTATAGGCGGCGGTGTTCCCCAGTACGGAAGCGGTGGCATCCGCGAAAAGCGGGGCGGCGCCGGCGCTTTCGTTGCCCTGGTGGCGAACCTCTTCGTAGTGAAGGGCGGCGACGGCGAGAAGCGTGGGATCGACGGTGTCGGGTGACCAGGTGGTCTGCCACTCGGAGTTGATCTGGAGCAGGTCGCCGCCGCTGCGCCCGGAAAGGTGGACGATAACCGAGGCGCGGGCTTCTTGGTCACCGGGCTCGATGCGGTAGAGCTTGAGTTCGGTCTGCAGGTCCGCGCCCGGATCAAAGCGTGCGAGCAACTGGTGCAAGGCCGGGAGGAGCGGCTGGCGCTCGCCGCCGGGAAGCACGCCGCGCTGCACGTTGAAGCGGGTGCTCGTGTGGGTCAGATCAAGTTCGGCAGCAACGAGGGCGGACGCTTGCGCCGTGCCCGCTCCGAGGCGCTCGATGACATCGGGATCCAAGTCGTGCGGGTGGGCCATCGCTTTGGCCAGAAGCTTGAGCTTCGCCTGAGCGGCAGCGCTGATCGCCTCGCTGTCCCACCCGTCCTTGGCAGGGTCGATCCGCTCCCAGGCGTCAGCGAGCGGAGCCACCACCCGGCGTTCCCCGAGGCCGGGGGCGGGGATGGTCGCGAAATCCTCTTCCGTCCGGCTTTCGCTCGGGGCGTCGGGCCGGCTGGCGGGAGGCGCCCCGGCGGCGGGGCGGGCGTCGTCCGATGCGGCGGGCGGGGACGGAGGCTCCGAGCACGCGGCGAGAGCGCCGAGCAGCGAGATCAAGAGCGGGCGAATGGGGGGAGCCATCGAGGAAAGCATCGGGACAATCCCTCGAAACTCAAGCGAGCCGCACCTTCCGGATGCGGCTCGCTGGGGCGGGGATGCCGTCATCGCACCAGGGGTGCGGGGGAGATTTCAAAGTCACCTTCTTCGCCGCCTGATCACCAGGAGCGCTCCCATGGCGAGCAGCGAGGCTTGGCCAGGCTCGGGGATCGCCCCGAGTGCGATCCCACTTAGTCCGGCGTTGTAGATCTCCGAGACCTCGTCGATGCTCAGGGCTCGATCCCACATCCCGACGTCGTCGATGAGGCCGTTCCACTCGCGGCCGTTGGTCGGGTTGCAGCCGATGCAGAGAAGGTTTTGGCCGTTCTCGTTGATCGGGCCGGTGCCGCCGGTGGCTTCCAGCTGGCCGTCAAGATAGAGCGAGGTGGAACTCCCTTGAGTGACGGCGACGGCGTGGTGCCAGAGCCCGTCACCGCCCGGGGCGGCGCCGATATCCGTCGGGGTAAAGATGTCGGAGCCAGCGCCGCCGCCGGCATAGGCGATCTGGATGGGGTCATTCCCCCCCCGCAGGGCGAGGCGGTAATCCGTTCCTTCCCCGTGGGCGATGATGGCTTGCCAGTTGGTGTCCCTGTTAGTGAGCTGGAACCAGATCGAGATCGAGATGTCGGCACCCGAGCGGTCGATATCATCGGTGCCTCCGCTCGGGTCGGCGATCGTGATGTTGTTGCCCTGGCCGCCGGGGAAGACGCCGTGGCTGCC
>CAZKYJ010000379.1:0-5507 GCA_964556355.1 uncultured Verrucomicrobiales bacterium
GCGTTCTGGCGGAGACGATGCCGTTTTCGATGGTGATCTCTTCTGCAGTGGCGCCGATCTGGAACCGGTCGTTGAGAACGGTGGCGGCCACCGGACGGAGCCGGGCGATCAGTTTGGCGCAGGCGTCGGCCACGGCCGCCCCGTTGAGGTCGGACCCGGACGAGGCCGCGGTGGCGGAGGTGTTGGGCACCTTGTCGGTGCGGGTGGCAGTGATCCGGATCGCCGAGGCGGGGAGCCCGAGCGAGCGCATGGCCACGCCGAGGATTTTCGTGTGGAGCCCCTGGCCCATCTCCGTTCCCCCATGGTTCACCTGGACGGAGCCGTCGGTGTAGATGTGGACCAGGGCGCCCGCTTGGTTGAGGTGCTTGAGCGTGAAGCTGATGCCGAATTTTACCGGGGTGATGGCGATTCCGCGTTTGATCTTGCGGGCGCCGGAATTGGCCGTTTCGATCCCGGTCTTCCGCCGTCGGAAATCGGAAGACTCGAGAAGCCGATCCCAGATCTGGGCCAGGCGGTTGCGCTCGATCTCCTGGCCGTACGGGGTGGTGTTGGTCTCGCCGCTGCCGTGGTAGAGGTTGCGGCGGCGGATGTCTTCGGGCGGTAGGCGCCGCTCGGCCGCGATGCGTCCGAGGATCTCTTCGATGACCGCCACGCCCTGCGGGCCACCGAAGCCGCGGAACGCGGTGTGGGAGGTGACATTGGTTTTGGCCACGCGACCCGAGAATGCGACGGCGGGGATGAAGTAGGCATTGTCGAGGTGGAAGAGCGCGCGGTCGTTGACCGGGAGCGAGAGGTCGAGCGACCACCCCCCGTCGGAGACGAGATCGATCTCGGCGGCGAGGAGGCTCCCTTGGTCATCGTAGCCGACCCGGTAGCGTGCGAGAAACGGGTGCCGCTTCCCCGTGACGATCATATCGATATCGCGGTCGAACTGGATCCGGGCGGCGCGCCCCGTCTTCCGGGCGGCCAGCGCACAGAGGACGGCGGGGAGGTTGCCCTGTGACTCCTTCCCGCCGAAGCCTCCCCCCATGCGCGGGGCTTCGACGGTGATCCGGTGGCGGGCGATCCCGAGGTTTTCGGCGACGATCGCTTGGATCTCCGTCGGATGCTGGGTTGAAGAGGTGATCAGGACTTCCTCATCGTGGCCGATCTCGGCGAACGCGGACTGGGATTCGAGGTAGAAATGTTCCTGGCCACCGATGTGAAACCTGCCTTCAAGAACATGGGGGGAGGCGGCGAGCGCCGCCCGGGCGTCGCCGCGGACGAGGCGGTGCGGCTCGGTGTGGTAGGAGTTGGCGGCGATGGCGGCTTCGATGCCGACCACCGGGTCGAGGACCGCATAGCCGATGACTGCCGCGGCGGCGGCGGCACGGGCGGCATCGGTGGACTCTGCTACGACGACGGCGACGGGCTGACCGTGGTAGAACACCTCGTCCTCCGCGAGGGTGGGCTCGTCGTGGCGGGCGGTACCGATGTTGTTGGTGCCCGGGATGTCTTCGGCGGTCAGTACGGTGATGACGCCCGGGGAACCGAGGCAGGCCGAGAAGTCGCGGGCGGTGATGCGGGCGCGGGCGTGGGGCGAGAGGACAGGCCACATCTCGAGCATGGGGCGGCGGAGCGCGGTGTCCTCGACGTAGCGGGCGCCGCCGGTGACGTGGCGGATGCCGCTTTCGTGGGCGAGCGCGCGCGATGCGTCCGGTCGGGCGAACGGGGTGCCCCGCTGGAACCGCGGGGGCTCGGCCGATTCGCCGACGATCAGCTTTTCCAAGAGGTTGGCCGCCGCCTGGCGGCGGAAGCCGGCACTGCCCCGGACGTCGGTAAGCGGTTCGAACTCGTCGTGAAGCGATGCGAGGGCGTCCGCCAGGGCGTCGTTCACGGTGCGGCCGATCAGGGCTTCCTCGGTCGTACGTGCCCGCAGCGGCGTTGCGGCAACGCCCCCGTAGGCGAGGCGCGCCGCGGTGACGCGCCCGTCAGGGTCCGTGGCGATGCGCGAGGCGAGGGACACGATGGAAATATCCATCTCGCGGCGCTTGGAAATCTTTTGGAAGCGCACGTGCCCGTCTACCTTTCCCGCGCGCGGGATCCGGATGGCCAGCAGTATCTCATCCGCGCGCATCGCCGTCTGCCGGTAGCCGGTGAAGAATTCGGAGACGGGGATGACGCGGGTGATCGTGCCGGGGGCGACCAGCACGAGTTCCGCGTCGAGCGCCAGGAGGAGGGGGGCGCTGTCGCCGATGGGCGAGGCGGTGACGAGGTTGCCCCCGAGGGTGGCGCGGTTGCGGATCTGCCGCGAGGCGAAGAGCGCGAGCATCTCCGCGATCGCGGGATACTCGGCGGCAAGGGCGGTTTCGATTGATGTTAGGGTAACGGCGGCGCCGATCGTCCACCGGTCCGCGTCGGCCTCCAGGGTGAGGAGTTCGGGGACGCCGGTGGTTTGCACGAGGACGGGAAACCGGGAGAAGCGCTTCGTGATCTCGACGCCGACCTCGGTGGCGCCGGCCACGAGGCGCGCCCCGGGATGGGCGGCACGGGCGGCGAAGAGTTCGTCGAGAGACCGGGGATGGAGAAATGTCTCGGTGCTCGCCGGCGACGGATAGGGGACGTCGGCGAGGTGGGCGGAGAACCAGTCGGGGGCGGCCGCGTGTAGCAGGGTGTCGAGCGCCGCGTCCCGGATCGGGCGGTAGCCGGTGCAGCGGCAGAGGTTGCCGCAGAGCTGGTCGTTGATCTTGGCGGGCGAGTCGATGTCCTTCCGGTAGTAGCCTTCGAACAGGCTGGCCACGATGCCCGGCGTGCAGTAGCCGCACTGGGATCCGTACTGGCGGACCATGGCCTCCTGCACCGGGTGGAGCCGGCCGTCTCTGGCGAAGGCCTCGACCGTCCAGACCTCGCGACCGTCGAAGGCGTGGAGGGGTGCGATGCACGAGTTGATGGCGCGGTAGGTGGGCGCGCCGGCATTGTCCCGGTCGACGGTGATCACGGTGCAGGCGCCGCAGTCGCCCTCCGCACAGCCCTGTTTCGTCCCGGTGAGGCCGGAGCGTCGCAGATAGTCGAGGAGGAGCGCGTGGGGCGGGGCATCGGCGATCGGGTGGGCGGAACCGTTGATGGAGATGGTGGGCATGCGGGGCTCGGGGCGGGCAAGGTCGAATAGCGGCGGCCTAAGGTAGCAAGAAGAGCGCCGTCCGTCTCCGATTGGTTTCGCGCCATGCTGGTGGTCCGGCGCGGGAACGGGGATGCGCGTTCCGCCTGTTCCGGCGGAAACGGGCGGACTCCGCGCTACGGTGGGAGATGGAAACTGGTCTTGAGCCGAGAGTCTATGGCGCCGTGTTGGGTTCCGCGCGCCTCAAAATGGTCCCCGGGGACTTTGAGGTCGAGGAAATCCTCGGCTTCGAGCCGTCGGGCGAAGGAGAGCACTGCCTGCTCTGGATCGAGAAAACCGGATGGAACACCAATGATGTGGCAGGCTACCTCGCCGGGCGCCTCGGCATCCGGAAGCGGCTCGTCAGCCACTGCGGCCTCAAAGACCTGCAGGCCGTGACACGCCAGTGGTTCAGCATCCACCTGCCGGGGAGCCCGTCGCCGGAGGCGGGCGTGCTCGGGACCGCCGGCGTGCGGGTGCTCCGGGTGACCCGGAACGGGCGGAAGCTCCGGCGCGGGGCGCACGACGGGAACCGCTTTGCCATCCGTCTGCGCGACTGCGATTTCTCCCGCGAAGCGGCGGCGGAACGCTGGGAGCAGATCGTCGCGCGCGGCGCGCCAAACTACTTCGGGAAACAACGATTCGGTCGCGACGGCTGCAATGTGGCGCGGGCGTCGCGGATGTTCGCGGGCGAGATCGAGGTGCGCGACCGGCTCGTTCGCGGGATGTATCTCTCGGCGGTCCGCAGTTTCCTCTTCAACGCGATCGTCGCCGAGCGGGTGGCGCGCGGGCGGTGGGACCGGCTGATGGACGGCGAGGTTTTCGGCTTCGCCGCCAACCGGAGCCTCGTCCTCCCGACGAACCTCCGGGGAGACGAGGAGGCGCGGTTCGCGCGGGGCGAGCTGGAGGTGACGGCGCCCCTCTGGGGGGCGGGGGACAGCGCGGCGGTCGGCGATGTCGCCGCGCTGGAAAGTCGGGTGGCGCACCGCTACCCCGACCTGGTCGCGGGCCTGGAGGCCGCAGGATTGCGGCAGGAACGGCGGGTCATCCGGCTCCGACCCGGCGCCCCGGAAGCGTCTTGGGAGAAGGACGACCTATCATTGCGGTTCCGCCTTCCTCGGGGTGCCTACGCCACAACCATCCTGCGCGAGCTGGCGGAGCTGCGGGACGGATCGGCCTCCGGCTAGGGGGCTATTCGCCGGCGCGCCCTACTTCGTCTGGACGAGCACTTTGAACGCCGTCCCGGACCCGTAGGGGTCGAGGAGATACGCGAGCGCCAGGTCGCGGTGGATGTCCTCTTTCGTGATGCCGAGCTGCTCGCGGATAAATTCGCGCTGGGTGGTGAGCGCGACGGTTCGTAGGCCGAGCGCCTCACCCCACTCCTGAAGGGCCGAAAAATTGACGTCGGCGGTGATGTCCTGCCGTCCCGGCCGGATGAAGACCTCGTCGCTGGTCAGGCGCTGGCCGTGGAAGTATCCGCGCAGCGTCCCGTCCGGGCGACGGTCGTAGAGCGCGGGATAGGTGTCGCCGTAGTCGATGGTCAGGTGGGCGAGCTGCTGCATCTCCGGCACCCAGGTAGCCAGCCAGTCCCGGTAGGGGAGGTGGTGCTCGACCCGTTGCTTTTCCGAGGGTGGCCGGGGCGGGGCGTCGTCGCCGTCGAACGGGCGCAGCGTTTCGTAGCGCGTCTCCGTATCGACGAAACTCTCCAGCCACCGGTCGCCCTGCCAGACGAGCTGGTGGCAGGGGAACGCGTCGACCAGCTCGTTGGAGAACACCGTCGCACGGTGGCCGGTGGCCGCGGTGGCCGCGGGCATGTCGGCGTGCCACCGGGCGTGCTTCCGCAGCAGCGGGCGCGCCTGTTGCTGCTTGGCCAGGATGGGCGAGGCCTCGACGATGTGGTAGCGCACCCGCCGGCGTTTCCAGAACGGGATCGTCTGGAGGATGGACTCCGCCAGCGAACCGTCGCCCGCGCCTACTTCGATGAGCTGGGGAGGGTTGGCCTCGCTGCCGAGAATCCAGCTCGCGATCGCCTGCGCGAGGTGCCCGGAGATCGTCGCCGACGTCGCGAAGTCCGCGCGGTGTCCGCCGACGGTGCGGATCCGTGCCGTGTAGTAGCCCGTCTCCGGGTGGTAGAGCGCGTCTTGGATGAAATCTTTGACGCTGATGATTGGCATATGCGCTTAGGCTTGGCGGGCGATCTCCTCGCACTTTTTGATATCGAGTTTCCCGGAGGCGAGGAGGGGAACGTCTTTGATGGGCACGAGCTTTCGCGGGATCCAGAGGGCCGGGACGCCGAGGTCGAGCATGGTGTAGCGGAGGTCGATCAGCTCCTGGGAGTTCGTCTCCCCGGCCACGGTGGAGAGGAGGACGA
>CAZKYJ010000380.1:0-5498 GCA_964556355.1 uncultured Verrucomicrobiales bacterium
TCCGATCCATTTCCAGCGCGTCCATCTTGGCATACATGCTCTGGTAGAACTCGACGGCGTCGAGTTCTTCGCCCTCGGGCATGCGCGCCTGGAGCGCGGCGCGGAGGAAGTTGGCATTGGTGACCCCGGGGATCTCAACCGGGTATTGGAACGCGAGGAAGAACCCGGCACGCGAGCGCTCGTCGACCTCCATGGCAAAGAGGTCACGACCGTCCATGAGGACGCTGCCGGAGGTGACCTCGTAATCTTCGTGGCCGGCCAGCACTTTGGCGAGCGTGCTCTTGCCGGAGCCGTTCGGCCCCATGATGGCATGGACTTCGCCCGTGGGAATGGTCAGGGTCAGCCCATTGAGGATTTCGACGTCGCTGTCGGCGAGTTTGGCGTGCAGATCTTTGATTTCGAGTGACATAAGAAAATAAAAGCAGTTGAAAAGTGGAACGGTGGTCGGAGGCTACGATGCGCTGGCGCACGGGGCGCAGATGCCTTTGATGACGGTTTCGGCGTGATCGATGACGCTCCCGTCGGGCAAGTTCCACGCCTTCGAGAGATGGGTTTTCCCCTTCGGATCGACGTCGGCAACGGAGCCGCAGCGATCGCAGAAAAAGTGCGCGTGTTCGTTGAGGTTCGGGCAGTAGCGGGAAGAATGTCGATCCATATTGACTTGCTTGACGAGGCCGCTTTTCGTCAGGGTCTCGAGGCAGTTGTAGACGGTGGCCAGCGAAATGGTGGGCATCCGTGACTTGGTGCGGTCGTAAACCTCGGAAGCGGTGGGATGATCCCGCGTCTCCATGAGCACTTCATAGACCTCGCGGCGCTGCTTGGTCATGCGGAACTCGCCGCCGAGTTTGAGATCGGTGGCGTCGGCCGAATCGGGGGATGTGGGGTCTTGAGAACTCATCTCACCACGAAAGAATCACGCCTTTGAAGCCAATCAAGAATTATTCTAAATAAAATTAAGCCACGGGCGAGAAATCTGTGTTTTTCCATTTGCGAAACCCCCGGGCCAGCGCAAATTAGCCGCCCGCCGCTTCCGGCATGCCACCTGCGTGGCTGCCCCGAAGGGGATGGAAATGCGCCCGTAGCTCAATTGGATAGAGCGCCTGACTACGGATCAGGAGGTTAGGGATTCGAGTTCTCTCGGGCGTGCCATCACCCCCCCAGCGGGGCGGCATCACCGCAGTGGGGCTCCGTCGCTCCGCTACCGGAACCACACCGCTTCCGCTCGGCCATCTCCCTCGACGGACACTTGGGGCGGGATTCATGGTGACGTTGTTGCCGTGATGGAATTCTTCGGCGACCTGGATGCGCCCGAGGAGCGCTTCCGTCCGGTCGTCTCGCCGCCAAAGTTTCCTCGCACTTCGTAGCCCAACTCGCACCGCCGTCACGGCTGCCTCGGCGTTCAATGAGCGGCAACCTTTTCTCGTGGAGACCAGCGGCGCGGATAGTAGGCGAGGTTCGCTAGCAAACTGGCGATCGCCAACGAGCCTGCATTTCCGTAAACGGTTGAATTTCCGGCCGGCGGCGAGGGGGCGGCACCACTCCGGAGCGATGGTGATCGCTCGGCCTCTCCAATGCTGCTGTGAATTATCTCGGCTCCTTGCCGATGGGCGGAGGTGGAAGTGAACAGGGCGGGAAATCCGTAGCCCCGCAGATCAGGACTCTACCGCTACGCGATCGTCGGATGGATGCGACTCCGAACCTGGCCGGTTCAGATGCGACCAACGTTTCGATCCGCTCACGCGAGCATTTCCCCGCGGTCAATCTATGTCTCCGTCGTGTGCCGGGGCTCAGCCAGCATGTCCATCCGTCGATATATTTTACACATTGGAGCGAGCGCGAGGGCGAGCAGCCTCCATCACATTGAAGAATTGTTTTTATAAAGTGCTCACTATAAATGTCTTAAGATAAAAAATATGGCAGTGGTGCGGGATTTGCTTACTAAGATTCCTAGATCGTTTTTAGTCTGTGCATGACTGCAGCTAATGCATCGGAACAGGAGAGAGACTGATCTATCACCCGAGCCCTTAACCCCCTGCGTTATGATTCACCCTAGCTCGTCACCGCCAGAGATCTGCTTGTCCCGTCCGAGGTCTGCTTTCGCCGGACTCGGTGCCGGCTTCCTTGCCGCCTTGTTAGTCAGTCTTTCCTGCATTGACGCGGAAGCGAATTCCTTCTGCCTGATTCCGGAGCCTGGCGAACAGCCCTTCACGCCCCCAGTTCGGATCGTCAATGGCGATGGCACCAACGGGGTTCGCACGAATGCCCTCGGCACCGCAACCCTCCCGCCGAGCTACGCGCGGATCACTCTTGAGAACGTGCCGCCAGGCTATTCGATCTCCAACGGCACTTTTGTCGCATGGTGTGTCGATGCCGCGACGTTGCTCTGTCCCTGGGATGTCGCCGCCTGTCGCGATTCGGTCTACAAGCCGGTTTTCTACGATAGCTGCAAGCCGGAGCTGATTCCCCCTAGGGTGATCCCCGGAGGTCTGGGTGGGCTTGCGAACCCCTGGCCACAGATCAATTACATCATCAATCACCGCATGCGATGGGCCGACGCTGGTTACAACGTTTCCGAGATCCAGTCGGCCATCTGGCGCTTCGCCGGCTATGATGCCGCCAAGGAAGCCGAGCTGCTCGCGGGTGCGCTGGGTTACAACTTTCCATCCGGATCGGTCGCGAGCGTCGAGGCGATCGTGGCTACCGCCAACGCCGAGGGCGCGAACTTCCAACCGGGTCCGGGCGAGCTGACCGCCGTCGTTCTCTCCCTGCCCGCGGGCCTGCAGGACGAGGCCGATGGTGTGCGGGGCCAAACCATCTTCATCGAGGCGACGTGCGCCTTGGGTGAGATCGGAGACACCGTGTTCTGCGATCTCGATGCCGATGGGGTTCAGGACAGTGCCGATTTCGGGATCCCCGGGGTTAGCGTGACGCTGACCTGCACGCTATCGGATGGTTCGGTAGTGGTGACTTCGACGACTACCGACCCCGACGGCAAGTACCTCTTCACCGAAATTCCGCCCGGTGTCTGCCTCGTGGCGGTGGAGACCTCCACGCTGCCGCCGACCTGCAACAACCCGGTTCCGAACTGCCCGTTGGTTCTTTCCGTTGATCTCGATCCGGGGGAGTCCTACCTAGACGCCGATTTCTGTTTCACCCCACCACCGATCGGCCGCATCGGCGATACGGTCTTCTGCGACGAGAATGCGAATGGTATCCAAGATCCTGGCGAGATCGGGCTGCCCGATATCACGATTAACCTCAGCTGTGTCTTGGCGAACGGTTCCATCGCGACCGCCTCGACTTTTACCGGCCCGACCGGCATCTACCTGTTCGAAGGCTTGCTCCCCGGTCTCTGCACGGTTTCCGTCGATACTACCACGCTCCCGCTCTATTGCAGCCTTCCGGTGCCGAACTGCCCATCGTCCGTTGACGTCGACCTGGGGCCTGGCGAAACCTACCTCGATGCAGATTTCTGTTTTCAGCCGCCCGCTCCGGCAAGCATTGGGGACACGGTTTGGTGTGACCTGAACGAGAATGGGCAGCTCGACCCCGGTGAACCGGGGATTCCCGGAGTCGAGGTCACCCTCCGCTGCGAGCTCTCCGATGGAACCACTGTGATCGAAACACAGGCCACCGATTCCGATGGGAAGTATCTTTTCTCCCACCTACTTCCCGGGACGTGCAGTGTCTCGATCAATCCGCTGACCGCCCCGGCCGATTGCAATCGGGTCATTCCCGACTGCCCGACTTCCCTAGCCGGCATCGCGTTGGAGCCCGGTGATGCCTATCTTGACGCGGACTTCTGCCTTGCGCCTCCCTTCATGGGGCAAATCGGCGATACGGTCTTCTGTGATGAGAACCGCAATGGAGTGCAGGACCCCGGCGAGCCCGGCCTGCCGAATGTTCAGGTAACTCTCATTTGTGAAGGCGCCGGGGGGACGATCGTGATGACGATGGCAACCGACGCCAATGGCCACTACCTCTTCCCCGGTCTCGAGCCTACGACCTGCACGGTCGTGGTCGATCCGACGACAGCCCCTCCTTCCTGCAACGATCTCGTGCCCGGTTGTCCGACCGAAATTGCCATCACTCTCGGCAAGGATGAATCCTACCTGGACGCTGATTTTTGTTTCGCTCCCTGCGCCCTGCAACTCGACGCCTATTGCGCCATGCCGAAGGCGGGCGATGGTGATGGCGACGATTGCGACGGCTCGAAGGTCACTGCCATCACCATCGTTTACACCGCCGAGGACTGCGATGCCAGCTTTCACAACCAGCCGGCCGACAAGTCCGAGTGCGCTGATTTCGGGCCGTTGACTGCCGATGTCTACGTGGTGGTGTCCGACGAGGACGATCCCGAGAAAGCCTTGGAAGGTGACGCTGGCAAGCTCTACTTCGCAGGCTTCGTTTCCAAGGGAACCCCCTTTACCGCCTCGGCGTCGGCTGCAGATACCGACCGCTTCGCTTCCAACACCTACGTCCACATCTTCGCCGGCAGCGCTGGCCCGCTGCTCCAGGCCGCCGAGTTCCACACCTCGTGCTCGCAGCCATTGGCTGTTGGAAACCAATTCGGCGCCAGCCTGATCACCGGCCTTTCATTCGAGGACGGTCGCGTCATCGGACTTCCCGAACCAGATCCCGATGCCAAAGAGTGCGAGATCCCGCTTCCCGGCGGGCCGATCTGCCCGGATGGAAGCGAGATTTTTGCCATCAGCCTTTACTACACCGGCGACGACTGCTCGGCGACGAGCCATTCCCAGGATTCCAGCAAGGTGGCCTGCACCGACTTCGGAGCTCTCGGAAGCACCGCCTACGTGATTGTCTCCGACCGCGATAAAGCAACGGAGGCTCTGAAAGGAGCCGGCAAGACCTACTTCGCGGGCTACGTTGCCGCCGACGAGGTCTTCCGTGCGACCGCGGCGAATGCCTCGACCTCAAGATTCAGCGCGGAGACGTTTATCTACGCTTTCTCGAGCCCCGCCGGCGGTCTGCTCCAGTCGATCGAGTTCCACACCTCCTGCTCCCAGCCCCTCTCTACGGGCGACCAGTTCGGTGGGTTTTTGGTGTTCGCAGCCGACACCAAAGAGGAGGGGAGCGTTTCCCTCATCGGCACCGTGGAATGCGAGACGCACTGCGAGGTGCAGCTCACGCCAGGGATTATCTGTCCGGATGGCGACG
Organism: uncultured Verrucomicrobiales bacterium; assembly: GCA_964556355.1. Lineage (GTDB taxonomy): Bacteria > Verrucomicrobiota > Verrucomicrobiia > Verrucomicrobiales > DEV007 > CAZKYJ01. The sequence goes on from CAZKYJ010000380.1 coordinate 5,179, forward strand.
AGATTCGCGAGATCCAGCTTTTCTATACAGCCGAGGATTGCGATGCCACCAGCCACACGCAGGATTCCGGCAAGGTCGAGTGTAGCGATTTTGGGCCTCTCACCGACACGGTGTTCGTGATCGTTTCGGACAGGGACAAGGCGGAAGATGCTCTTGACGGCGATGGGAAAACCTACTTTGCCGATCAGGTGGACGTGAACTCCGTCTTCACGGCCTCCGCGAGCACAGCCGACACCGACAAGTTCAGCAGCAGCACTTACATTTATGCGTTCGCGTCGCCATCTGGACCGCTCTTGCAGTCGGTGGAATTCCATACTTCC
>CAZKYJ010000381.1:0-5486 GCA_964556355.1 uncultured Verrucomicrobiales bacterium
TGTAGCGGAACTCCTGCCGCGCCGAGTCCAACGGGGTGCCGTTGCCGCTGTTGAAGCGACGATCGGCTTTCAGTTCCTTCGCGTTGATCTTCGTGAAGTAGGGCGTGTACTCATCCGCGTTCGGCTCGCCCATCCCGACGAAGAAGCCATCGTCAGGGCGGTTCATGTAGGGGCCGTCCGCCGCCGGACCGAAGCCGTTGTCGAAGTCCCCGGTGAACTGGGGACGGGCGATAAACTTCGTGACGTCCGTCGGGGCGACATTGTAGAACCGGGCGAAGGAGGCGGCCCGGGCGTTAAGTGCGTAGTTGCGGAAGGAATCGAACTCAGCCGGCCCGTTGTTCGGGTTGAACGGGAAGTCGGGCGACGGGACGGTCACGCGATCCTCGAGGTAGCTGTTGCCCCTCCGCGCCCCGGCGCGGCCTTCCGAGAAGGTGTGGTTGCGCCCCGGGTTCCCCGTGGTGCGCGTCCAGATATCCGGCGGCACCGCGCGCTTCGAGGCGACCAGGCGGTAGTCGCCATGGGCGGGGACGATCGACTCCACGATCATCTCGTCGATCGGGTACCGTCCCCGGCCAAGCAGGGTGTCGATCCCACCGGCATCGGCGGTGGTGATCGAGGCCCGCATCAGCGCGTTGAAGACGCTCCGGTTGCCGAAGCGATTCAGGAGAGCTTTGACCTGCGAGAGCGAGGTGTTCTTGTTGACGTTAAAATCGAACTGGATGTTATCGTTCGCGTCGGTGAACAGGAAGCTGACACCCTGCATGATGATGCCGGTGTTGACGCTGGCGTAGCTGCCCACCCGGTCTTTCGAGAGGCCGACGAAGGTCTCGTAGCCCGCGGTTCTCGGGCCGGGGACGTCGGGGTCTTCCGGCTGATCGCCGCTGTTGGCATGCTTGCCGAAGCCTTGGAACTGCACCATGTTCGAGTTCGACGATTGCTCGATGTGGAAGAGGTAGTGCATGACCTGGTTCCCACCTACTTCGCCGCCGAAGACCCGGGGACCCATGTAGCCCCCCCACGGGATCCACTCGCCGGTAGCGGCGTCGGACCCGGCGCTGGGCGTCGAGTTGTTGGCGACGAGATCGTTGGTGTCGCGGTAGATCTTCAGGCGGGTGCTCCGATGTTCGAGCACCGGAGCGATCGGTGCGCCCTTGCCATCTCCACCGTCGCTCATGAAGACGGCGGTGTTCGGGTAGAGCATCGTCCAGCCGTGCGCGGCAGAGAAGCCTTCGGGGATGACGGCGAATTCGTAGAGGTAGCCGGCGGGGAGGTTCCCGGGCAAGAAATTCGGCCAGTATCCTTGCGTGCCGCCGGGACCCTTGTAGCCGCACTGGGTGATGGCGAGAGCGATCTCGCTGATCGTGGCGACCCGGCCCATGGCACGGGGATAGGGCTGGCTGGGCTGCTTCCACCGCAGGTCGTGGTAGGTCTGGCCGCCGCACATGCAGATACCCGAGACCTGGCCGTAGGTTCCCGAGTCGTCGTTATACTGGTCGGACTGCCTCAGGATATCCGGGTCGTAGAGGTTCGAGCCTTTGATGTAGTCAAAGATGTGCGCGATGATCTGCCGGGTGTCGGAGAAATTGGGCACGTCACCGTACTTGTCTCCGAAATCGCTGCCCCATCCGGGGATGTTGATGGCCATGACGGTCGACATGTAATCGACGAGCACCTCGTTCCGCTCCCGGGGATCGCCGGAGCCCTGATCACCGGAGAGGCCACCCTGACCATAGAAGTCCCAGTGGCGGCTTTTCTGATCCGAGCGGAAATAGTTGTAGCCCTCGCCTCCCAGCGCCGAACAGTAGAAGAGGAGCCGGTCGACGGTGGTTGCTTTGGGGGAGTTGTAGTTCGCCTGGGTCAGTTCCCGTTCGACGTCCGTATGCATCGGCCAGGTGAGCATCTTCGGCTGGCCCCAGGGGTTCAGCTCCGGGGACATCGACCGGGTGGTCAGGAAGAACTTCGAGCGGTCGAGGCGCTCGGCGAAGGTGATGTTCCCGATGCTGGAGAGGCGGTCGCTTTCGAGACCCGGCCTGTCCTGCACATCGATGCGGTCATTGAAGCCGCGCTGCAGGTTGATCGAGGGATCGTCGGTCTTGAGCGCGAAGCGCATGTCGTCCACGCTGGCATAGAGCTGGGTCTTCCGGAGGAGATCCGATTGACTGTTGTATTCCGACAGCGTGAGTGATTCGAATCCCATCCTCGGGTTCGAGTCCAGAGAACCGGGGATATTGACCACCGGGCTGATGTCGTGGATCGCCTGGATGACCTCGCGGGCGGTTTCACCATCCCCGTCCATGCGGAACGGATCGAGCTCCATTCCCGGGGCGAAGACGGCGCTGAGCGAGGTGGTCGCGGGGTGGCCGGGGTAGCGCTGGTACTCGTGTTTGACCGGCTGGTTCCGCGCGAGCCCGCGCTCGAAGTCGTTGTCGGCGAGCGGCGGTGCCCAGTAGATCCCTTCCGCGGCGGTGTTGATGTTGATCTTGGACGTCTCATCGTCCGTCCAGAAAGCGATGCGCCCGATGATCGGATTGCCGTCCGAGGCGGCGTCGCCGCTGGCACCGGCGGCACCTTGGAAGGTGCCGCCGTCGTTGACGGTGCCGAAGCTGCCGTCTTGGGTGATGTAGAGCCAGGCCACGGGCATGGGGAGGCGGTCGTCACCGCCCACGACGAAGCCTTCCACCGCGGAGGTATCGACGAACGCGCCGTCGGCGAAGTCCGAGGCGACATCGGTGTCGGCGTTGACCAGCGGATCGATCTCGGGGATGCCACCTTTGGCGAAGGCCTTGGGGTCGGCGATGGGGAAATGGGGAACGCCGTTGGCATCGTAGACGGGCTCGTTCAGATCCACATAGCGGATCGGCCGGATGCCGCGGCTGAGGTCTTCGCCGGTGTTCCACGCGGCAGGAATGTCGTTGAGCACCACTTCGGCCGTGTTACTCGCCGTCATTTTCGCCGCGGAATACAGTTTGAAGATGCTGCTGTTCTGCGGCTCTTCGGCGTTGATCGTGCGGACGGCACCCGGCTGGCTGACCCAGACCGTGTCCGGTGCCGTCGAGGCGGCGCGGATCTGGCCGACGACCATGTTGAGCGCGATGTCCTTGAGCCAGCGGGTGCGGAGACCCTCGGCATACGAGGTGGAGATCTTTTCCTGATCGATGGCCAGCGAGAAGAAGCCGACCACCATCACTGTCATGAGGACGAGGATCGAGAGGACGGTGACGATGGCAATACCGCGGGGGCGTTTGCTGCGCCGCGGGCGGAGCCCGCTGGCGTCCGGAAGAGCGGCGGCGTCAGTGCCCGGCTCCTCCGAGGTGGGGGGTGCTTCGGAAGTTTTCATAAGCGTTTGGCGGATGTTACGTGGAAGGCGAAGATGAGAGCTCAAACAAACTCCTCCTCACTCTGAATTTATATTTGATATACAAAGCAAACACAACAAATTTCTTCGAACAGTTGGTTTGCCCGCATTTTGCCGGTATGGATTCATGCTTGACGAACCCCAACAACGAGCGCTTTGTATATGCATTGTAATTTTCTGACTGTCCACTCTTTCTTACGGTGAGTGCCCGCTCGGAAACACTTCCAAACCCCTGCCTTGCTCTACCTCCCCGCTTCGCCGGAACCCCTCAGACCCCATGAACCCCCTTATCCTCCCCTCCATGCGTATCCTCAGCCGCCCGTCGATGGCTTTCGTCGGTGCGTGCCTTCTCACCGGACTGACCGCGCCCCACGAGGCTGCTGCTCAGACTGTCGAGGTCACCGAACTCGTCGAGCCGGGCTCGAACTGGCGCTATCGTGACACCGGAGAGAACTTGGGCACCGCGTGGAGGGCGCCCGCATTCAACGACTCCGCGTGGTCGATGGGCAACGGGCCGATCGGTTTCGGTGACACGCTTTCCACGACGATCAACACCAACGGCACCAACGGCCAGCGCTACATTACGGCCTACTTCCGGCACACTTTCACCGTCGACGACCTGACCGCCTTCAACACGGTGGAGGTCGGCATCCGCCGGGATGACGGTGCGGTGATCTACCTCAACGGGGTCGAGCTCCTCCGCAGCAACATGCCCGGCGGTACGATCAGCTTCAATACCCCGGCGGCTTCCACCATCGGCGGTGCCGCGGAGACCGCGTTTAACGTGGAGTCGTTCTCCCGGGTGGATCTCGTGAACAACGGGAGCCTCGTCGCCGGAACCAACGTGGTCGCGGTGGAACTGCACAATACCAGCACTTCGAGCAGCGACTCCCACATGGACGTCTACATCCGCGGGCTCCGCACCCCGGCTGATTTCGGCGTCATCGGGCCGCCCATCGGAACCGGGTTCGAGCAGCCGACCGCGTTCTTCGGCTCCAAATCCCACTTTCGCACCGAGCAGGGCGACGGCGACATCGCGTGGTTTCTCGCCAACGGACCCGCCGATATCAACCAGCTCGACGTTTTCGTCAACGATTTCGATGACATCGAATCGGGCGAGCCGCTGGAAAGCCAGCAATTCTACTCGTCCGGGATCGACTTCGACTTCGTGAGCGAAGTTCTGGATATCCGCGACAGCGCCGACGTCCAAGTCTCGGTCGACCTCCGCACGCAGACGTTCCCCGGAACCAATGCGCTGACCACGGCGGACCGGGTGCGCCTTATTGCCAAATACACGACGAATGGTGTGCAATCGAGTGCTACCGAGGTCGTCTTCGCCGATCTTCAGGGCGGCGGTGCCACGGGCGGGTTCGCCGAGGTGGAACTCGCCGGGGTGGATTCGCCGAAGCGGGCGCTGGTTCCCGTGAATGCCGGACAGCTTCCTGCCAACTGGCGCTCGAACCTGGCCACCGAGCCGAACTGGCCGTTCTCGGGGACGGGCGGCGTGGGCTACGAGCGCAGCAGCCCCGGCAACGAGACCTACGAGACCGAGTTCGGCGCCAGCCTGAACGTGGAGAGCGCGATGTTCGGGATCAACGAGTCCTGCTTCGTTCGCGTCCCCTTCACCATCGCGGACGCCACGGAGCTTGCGGAGATCGAGGGGCTCATCCTCCGGATTCAGTACGACGACAGCTTCGTCGCCTACATCAACGGGATCGAGGTTGCCCGGGACGACGCGCGCACGCCCGCGGGCGCCGGACCGTTCGCTTGGAACGAGGGTGCGACCGGCTCGAACCCCGATGGTTCGGCGCTCACCTTTGCCCCATTCTCCATCGACTTTGCCGCGATTTCTCCCAGCCTCGTCATCGGGAAGAACACGCTGGCCATCCACGGCCTGAACCGGGGGACGGGCAGCAGCGACTTCCTGATCAGCCCGCGGCTCTTGAAGCTCGTCGATGACCCGAACCCGCCGACCTCGCTCAACGCTTTGGACGGGGGTGCCTTCGGTGACTTGACCACCTTCACGAGCGAGTTGGGCGCGATTCCCGACTCCGCCGCCACGGTGCAGTTCGTCGCGGAGATCGACACCAACAACAACTTGGACGAGGCGGTCTACTTGGACAACCTCTTC
>CAZKYJ010000382.1:0-5465 GCA_964556355.1 uncultured Verrucomicrobiales bacterium
GACCTCAACGATCTGGAGTCGGTGCTGACAGGACTTTTTAGACAGCTTCTAAGGCGCAAACCCCTCAAGGACAATCTCGGTCAGCCGGGCGGCGGCGAGGGCGTTCATCACGTCGACAAGCCGGTGCTGCTGCGCCCCGTCGTCGGCCGCGAGGAGGACGAGTGCCTCCTGCTGGGAAAAGCTCGCCAGCTCGCGGTAGCGGATGAGGGCATCGGTGAGGGTGGGGAGATGGCGTCCGCTCCCGGCCGATTCGATCGGCGAGCCGCCGTAGGAAATGGCACCGTCGGCAGCAAGGTCGATACGTGCCGGTTCATCGGGAACGGAGGAATCGGGAGCGTCAGCACCCACCGGTAGGACGAGGGCCAGTTCGGTCTCCCGCTGCTGGAGCGTGGACGTGACGAGGAAGAACGCGAGGAGAAGGAAGCTGATGTCGATCAGCGGGGAGACGTCGCTTCGGGCTCGATCGAAGGTGATAGGAGCGGGGGCACGGGTTTTCATCGTGGTGTTCGACGGGGTGGGGCACCGGAATCTTAGATGACGCTGGGGGCGTTCTTTCGGTATGACCTTGGGAAAGCTTTGCTAAGATCACCCCGATGAGATTTGTGAGGTTGATCGTCCCGCTGGTCGTGCTGATCCCGGCGCTACCAGGGATCGCCGTCGCGGTGCTCCTGTTCGGCACGGCACAAACAATGATCGGGCGCGTCTTCGCGACCGGGCTCGTTGCGGGGGCGGCCGCCCTCATCCTCGGGGCGAGTGTGCTGGCGACGCACCGCCGCCGCCGGAAGGCGACGTTCAAGCTGGCTGTCATTCACTCCATCGGATTCGCCGGTCTGATGGCGATCTGCTACGCCCACTCCCCGGACGGGCGCGTTCCGGAGGGGGCGGCGTTCCGCTCGGAGTGGGGGGGGGCGGTCGGGTTCGAGCGGGGGAGGCTGGGGAACCTCGTCCCGGAGGTCGATCAGGTGGCGGCGGCTCTCTGGCTCTTCCCCTACATCGAGAACGCAGCGCCCGCCGAGTCGGTCGAGCGGCTGGGGGCGGCGCTGATGCGTTCCTATTACGCCTTGGGCGGGGACCGGAGTTTCGGGGCGGCGGCTTCCGCCCTCCCGCTGAGCTACGACCAGAGGCTGGGGATCGAGATCGAGGCCGAGCACCGCTTCTGCTACATCCCCAACGTCGGGTCGGGTGCGGGCAAGTTGCCAGTGATCCTTTTCCTGCACGGCGATGGGGGCAACCTGATGGCCGGCGTGTGGAACTGGCAGGCCTTCGCCGACTCCCGCGGCTACGCCGTCATCGCGCCGACCCGGCCGACGGTGGATTGGGATACGGACGAGGGGATGGCGGCCATCGCCCGCGCCCTGGAGACCATAGGGACGGACGAGCGCCTCGATGAAAACCGGGTCGTGCTGGCCGGCTACGGCACGGGAGCGGGAGGGGTGCCCCGCGCTTCGACCGAGTTCGCGGGTGCCTTCGAGCGCCTCGTCTTAATATCGGCGAAAATCCCCCCGACGGCGCTGCGATCATGGTCGCTGGCGGATCAATGGAAAGGACGGCGGGTACTTTTTATCCACGGCGACGAGGATCTCCGGTCACCTCTCGCGGCGGTTCAGGAAGAGGCCGCTTCGTTGCTCGCCGCGGATGTCGAGGTCAATCTCCGGGTCTTCCCGGGGGAAGACCAATTCCTGTTCTGGACCCGCAGGGAGGACGTGTTCGGGCTTATCGAGGATTGACCGGCGAGAGACGAACCATCAGAACGGCGCCGGTGCGCGGGCGGGCGATGGAGAATCTTGGACTGTCGGGCAAACTGGTGTCATTTTGCGCTCGAAGCGATGGTGCCGCCAGAAGAACACAGAGATGGACGCCCGCCAGTCCAGCCAAACCGCTCTACGGAATCGATGCTCCGTTCGGCGGCAGTGGCCGGGGCTGGGCTACTTTTGGCCCGGCGCCTGGGCGCCCCCTCGAGCGGGATTGCTACCGGCCTGCTCTGCGCCGCCGCCGGGACACTCGCTTCGCAGGCGCTGCGTAGCCGTCGCCGACCGGCCGCCGTCGAGCCGGAAGCCTACCGGGCCGAAGGGCTGCCGCCGGCACCGCCTGCCGCGCAGGATTGGGAAGTTCCTGACACCGTTCTGGAAGTGGAGGAAACGGCCGAGGCAACCCCGCTGTCTCCCGACGAGATCTGGGAGCTTGAGGCCAAGAATCACGCCGACGAGAAAGTGGCCGCCTCCCCGGTGGTGCCGGAGCCAGAAGCCGTCGCCCCCCCAGAGCCCGTCACCCGAAACCCGGTCGACGAATCCCCGCCCGGGCCGACCGCTCCGACCCAACCGGATCCCGCGCCGGAACAGCCCCGCCCGACGACCCCGGAATCCGTCGACGTTCCGCAGGTCACCGAAACTTCCGCGGGGCCGCCGCGCTCGGCGTTCTCTTCGCCCGCACCGAAACTCCGGCGGGTCGACGACGAACCCGAACTCACCGAGCGTTCCAAGAGCGGTGGTTCATCTCCAATCGGTGCCCAGCGGCCTTTCTCCTCCGGTGAAGCGCGTAATCCAGCTCGCGGCTCCCCGCTGAAGAATTCGTCGCCAGGAAACTTCCGCCCGATGCACGTCCTGGCGAACCCGCCGGCCGAGACGGTGCCACCAGCGCTCGCAGAGCCGACTGGAACCGGTGCAGGCAAGGGTGGGGCGGAACGCGAATCTCCCAAGCCGGTAGCGATACCCCGAAGCGAATCGCAGATGGCGGTGGTGGATGTCAAGGAATCGAGACCCCGCCGAGCGAAAACGTCGGGGGGGAGGCGCGTGGCGACCGGGGCATTGTCCGTGCTGGCGGTTTGTGCGGTCGGCGCGGTCGTGCTGGCAGCGGCGCGACCAGAGTGGATCGAGCAAGCGCGGGCGCTGTGGTCTTCAACCACCACCGAGATCGATCGACGCGGATCGCCACCCGTCCCGTTCGGGCCTCCGCGCCCCGTTGCCGATCCGGTCGACGCTGCCGGAGATGAGCCCGTTTCGCCCCCGGCCGTTCGCGTCCCCGATCTCCCGGAGCTTCAAGAGAATTTTGCTCCAGCAGTCGATCCCAGCGGGGCAGCCGAAGCTGCTTCAGCGGATCTCGCCGGATCGGTTCCGCCCCCGGCCGCAGCCCCGCAGGTTCCCGATCCGTCGGCGATGGAGCCGTTCTCCGTGGTCGAGGCGTTCTTGGCCGCCGACTCCGTAGGGGCGATGCGGCGGTTCGTGCGCGATCCCGAATCAGTCACCGACCGGATGCAGACCTACTACGCGGCCGGCGGCGTGTCGCCGGTCAGCTACGATTCAATAAGACTCGAGCTGAGCGGAACGGTGCCGGATTCGGTATCCGAAACCCACCTCTTTGTCGTCCACCCGACAGGTGGCGAAGTCGAGGAGTTCCCCGTATCCGTCGAAGAGACCCCCGACGGCTACAAGGTCGATTGGGAGGTCTTCGTCGAGTGTAAGGATCGCCTCCTCCAGCGCTTTGTCGAAGAGCGCCCGGCCACGCCCGGGGAGTTCTACGTAATCGTGAAGCGGAGTCACTATTTTGGCGACGACTTTCCCGGTGCGGCAGGTCTCGTCTGCCTTCACGTCGCCTCGCCGCTGCCGGAGGACACGGGGCACTACGCGTTCGTCAGCAACGAGCAGCTCGCCCGGCTCGATTTCGGACAGCCCGTCGCTTGGGGCGCCATCTACTTTCCCGTGGTGCAGCTCTCATGGAAGGTATCACCGGAAGGGGACAGATATCTCCATATCGACCGGGTCGTCAGAAATAGCTGGCGGGGCGAATGATCCCTGCCATCCTCGCCCTAGTTGGCCAATCCGCTTCGGGGAGTGGCCGCCCGCTTGGCGAACAGGCTCTCGATCTGGATTCCCCGGCTGTTCGCCGCGCGGAGAGCTCGCTGAATGTCTTCGAAATCCCAGTGCTGCGTCTTCGTGTCGCTCCCGACTTCCCGCAGCGGCTGCAAAACGGGGTCGTCAGAAGGTGGCCGCATGGCGCGAACGAGAATCTCTCGGTTGGGATCTTGCATGGGCTAAGATACGGGAAGCCCCGTGCACTTTTCGAAAGGTAGAATGTTACACTTCTGACACAGATTCCCATGAATTCCGATGACCTCAGATGCGCCTTCGAGGACAACTTTGCCGACGGCCGCGAGGTCGGTGCATCGGTTTCCGTCTGGCGTGGGGGCGTCGAGATCGCGACGTTTGCGGGCGGGACGACCGAGAAGGCTGGGGACGTTCCGTGGGGGGAAGACACGCTGGTGCCCGTCTATTCCGCGACGAAAGGCCCGGCGGCGGCCACGCTCCTGCTCCTCCTCGAGCGGGCAGGGCTCGGGTTAAAGACCGCCGTGGCGGAAGTCTGGCCTGAGTTCGCTCAGAATGGCAAGGCGGGCCTCACGGTGGGCGACCTCCTCTCCCACCAGGGGGGCGTGGCCGCCCTCGATGCCAAAGTCGATATCTTCGACCATGCCGGGGTCATCGCCGCGCTCGAAGAACAGGGACCTAATTGGCAGCCTGGCTTCGGCCACGGCTACCACCCGAGGACGTTCGGGTTTTTGCTCGACGAGATCGCCCGTCGCCTCGACCCGGAGCGGCGACCACTCGGGGCCGCCTGGCGCGCACTGGTCGCCGATCCGCTCGATCTCGACATGTGGATCGGGCTTCCCGAATCCGAGCACGCCCGGGTGGCAAAGCTCTATCCGGGACGCCTGTCCAAAGGGGGCGGGGAGAGCGCGTTCTACGACGCGTTTTCGCAGCCCGGCACCCTCACCAGGAGAGCTTTCGATTCGCCGTCCGGATTGCAAGCGGTCGCTCAGATGAATCGGCCGGAGGCGTGGTCTGCCGGGTTTCCCGCTTTCGGGGGAGTGGCCAGTGCCCGAGGGCTCGCCAAGTTCTACGGGGCGCTCGCGGGTGGTGGATCGGACGTCTTTTCTCCCCGGGTCCTCCGGTGGTTGGAGGAGACCCTCGTGGAGGGGGACGATCGGGTTTTGCTGACGGATACCGTCTTCACCGCGGGGATGCAGCGCGATCCAGCCGATGGGTCCGGACGGAAGCGACGGTTCCACTACGGGCGGTCCAACCGCGCATTCGGCCACCCCGGGGCCGGCGGGAGCCATGCCTTCGCCGACCCGGAATCGGGGATCGGCTTCGCCTACGTGATGAACCAGATGGAGATTGGCATCCTGCCCGGCGACCGGGTTCTCCGGCTCGTGGAAGCGCTGGACGGGGGCTAGCGAAGCGCCGATCGCGGGCGCCCGACCGATCCACGCCACCAATTCTCACTCCGCCTTTGTCACGGCGGCAGTCGGGCGCTACCCTGCGCCCGTCCGAGCTTCACGTGAATCACCTTTCTCCCATCGTTCTCGCCATGGCTGCGAGCGCCTTCGTGGCGCAGGGCTACGATTTCACCCCTGGCGTCGAGTTCCCGCGGATTGAACTCGCGACTCCATCCGGGGAGCGCATGAGCGTGGC
>CAZKYJ010000383.1:0-2823 GCA_964556355.1 uncultured Verrucomicrobiales bacterium
ATCCGTCGAGCCCCCACTCGAAGCCATTGACGCGGTGCTGCTGGTTCCCGGGGATAAAGCCGGTGAAGAGAACGTCCCTAAAATCCGCCCGACCATCGCCGTCGCGGTCCGACGCAAAGAAGATATCCGGTGCCGCCGAGACGAGCACCCCGTCCGGCCAAGGCATAATCCCGCTGGGGAACGCAAGCCCGTCGAGAAAGACGGTCGCCTTCTCGTAGCGGCCGTCGCCATCCTCGTCGCCCAGCACCTTGACGACTCCGCCCGGTTTCCCCTCCCCGTCGATCCCCTCGGGGTAGTCGCCCATCTCCACGACCCAGAGGCTCCCGTCCGCACCCCAATCGAAGGCCACGGGGTCCACCACCTGCGGCTCGGCGGCTACCAAGGATATCGCAAAGCCCTCGCGGAGAACGAACGATTCCAGAGCCGCCTCCGGAGGCAGCGTTGCTGGCACCTCGAAAGCGATCAGCTCTGCCAGCGCCAACCGGCGCTCGTCGCCCCCCGCCTCGACGACGAGGTGGCCGGCCTCCACCGACACGGTGGCACCCACGAATGATGGGGGCTCGTTCGCCGCGCTCCCCCGCTCGCCCGACCGGACGTGCTGCGACCATCCTTTTGTCCAGCCGAGCTGCGGCTTCACTTCGGTGGACCACAGGTGGATGGAGTAGCCCGTGTCGTCCGATGAAATCAGGTCATCGAAGCCGTCGCCGTTGAGATCGAAAATGTGGGGGGCTCCGCCGATGGTCTCCGGGAGCTGGAAATCGCCCTCCCTCCAGGCAGCGGCTGCCGCGTCGAAAGTCTCGACACGCGCCACCCCGTCGCGGGTCACGATGCGGTCGTCGGCACCGTCGTGATCGAAGTCGCGCACAATCTCGCCGCCCACCGTAGTGGCACCACCGATAATCAACGCTGCGCTCCGGATCATCGTGGCTGGGAAAGGCGATCGATCACGTTTTGGGTGATCCGCTCGACGATCGGGTCACCACCGCGGAGCCCGTGCGCCCAGTCGGTCGTCCCGGCGGTGAACACGGTACCTCCTCGCTGGTAGATCCCGAGCACGGCGTTGCCCTGCCGCCCGTTTTCCCAGTGGTCGTACCACTGGCAATCGTCCGGGTGCCAGGTCGCCGGGGCGGTGGCGAGGATCTCAAAGTTGGCGGGCGTCCCGTCGCTACCCGTCGGGAACGGGAGCCCGTCCCGCCATACGATCTCGCAGCCGTCGCACTCGTAGCCCACCACCGTGTGCACTCCACCGAAGGCCGTTCCCTGCGCCAGGCCGGTTCCCTCGAAGACCCAGTGGGTTGGGCGGTGCGTGGCGAAGGCACCGCTGCCGTCCATGTGTTGGCCATGGCTCTTGTGGTAGCCTCCCCAGAGGAACCCGACACCGGTCAGTTGGTTCTCCGGACGCCCGATGAGGTAGTGGCTCCAGAGAGACGACAGGGTGGCGTAACTTTTCCTCGCCCCGTAGACCGGGTCGGAGTGGTAGTTCTGCTTCCAGCAGGTCAGCGCGGAACCTCCCTCCTCGCTCCGCACCTGCCAGCAGCACGTGTTGCCGCTGAAGAACGCGACGTTGCCTCCCTCCTCGATGAACCCCTCGAGGTGGTCTCGCATGGGTGCCGACCAGTATTCATCGTGTCCCACACTGAGGACGAGGCGGCGGTGTTCGAGCACTTCCGGATGGAGCTCCAGGTCGCTGTTTGCGGCGTAGGCGAGCCGGATTCCCCGACCCTCCGCCCACTGCACGAATTCTTTCTCCCACTTTCCGAACTGGCTCTGCGGGGGACGGCGGAAAGACACCCGGTGCCCTTGGTTCCCGCCGCGGCCATTGTAGGCATACAAGCTGAACCCGCCCCAGTTGTTGTAAGCGTTATACGTGTTGGTGGCCAGCTGGAGGAGCGCCGCCGCCCGATCGGTCGCCTCCGGCGCCTCGCGCACGACAAAGAAACAGGTGCTCTCGGCCCGCTGTGTCCCCTCGCCCTCCCCGATGCTGGTTCGCAGCCTCACCTCGTAGTAACCGCTCCGCCAGTCGTCGGAGACTGTCACGGTGGTCGCGACCGGCCACCCGCACCCGTGGGAGGACGCGTTCTCGGGCACGGGGTATTCCCGCGCGGTGATGCCGGCCATCTCCCAGACGCGCTCACGAACCGCCCCGATCCGTTCGATCTCGGCGGAGAACGCCGGGCCGCTCGCCGACACGTGCAAGCGCACCTCCTCGCCGGGGGCATAGCTCACCTCGCCCGCGTAGCCCGCGATGGATACCGGGGATGCGGGCTCGGCTTGCGAGCCCGCGGGAGCCCACAAGGAGAGGGAGACGATTCCAGCGGTGAGTCGGCAGATCGGGGGCATTAACAGGTAAACGCTCCGCCATCCTACGAGATTTCGACCGGTGCCGCTACCGTCCGATGGTGGGCTCGAGCCAGAACCCCCAATCGTCGCGGTTGCCGTCCGGTGTCGGATCGACCTCGAGGACGAGGGTCTCCACGCCGGTCAGATCGAGGGAGTAGCGTGCGGCCTCGCGGGAATCACCTGACTGGACGGGCGAACGCCAAACCTCCTTGCCGTCGGTCGAGATCGTACCGACCACCGATCCCCGGTGGTCGCCGAGGACACCAAATCGCCCTTCGAGTGTTTTCCATCGTCCCCCGAGGGCGAACTCGTGGCGGGATGGTGCGTGGGCGTAGATTCCGCTCGTGTAGACGCTCCGGACGTCGCCCAAGGGAGCGCCCGTGTCCGGCAGGTGATTGCGCGCCGGCCGCCCCCATCCCACCGACGTGCCCGCGGCCGACAGGTCGGCGAGGTGGGCTTGACTCGTGCCGGGGGGCAGGGCAT
>CAZKYJ010000383.1:2833-5453 GCA_964556355.1 uncultured Verrucomicrobiales bacterium
ACGGCCGGCTCGCGATGGTGGCAGGGTCGATGGCCGCCACCATGTTGGCCGCGGCCAACCGCAACCGCGCGTCGCCCTGAAATTCGGGAGCCTTCTCCAGCTCGCCGAGCGCGGAGCGCGCGCTCGCGAGATCCCCTCCACGCACGGCGCGGGCCAGCGGAGCAAACATTTGGCGAATCCTCAGCGGCTCCAGCAGCGGCGCGCCCGCCGGGCCGGTCGCGAAATCGAAGGAATCGGGGGATCGCGGCGACGCCCACGAGGTGGCATCCCCATTGACGTGGACGTAGACGACCCGCACTCCATAGCGGGAATCCGCGTCGAGGGCATGCGACTCGAAACTGAAACGCCCCGCTTCGTCCGGAACCGCACAGACGACCTGCGAGTTGTAGTCGCCCCCGCCCTCCGGATCGAAGTAGCCGATCGCGAGGTAGACCTCCGGTGTCGCGACGACGCGAGCCGAGTAGCGGATCCGCTGCCCGTCGTCGGTCGGGGCGATATCGACCTCCGTGACCTCCCGCGCCGCCGGCAGGTCGAAGCCTTTCACCGAGCCGGAAAACTGGGGGGGCGACGCAAGTTTCAACGCGTGGGACAACTCCAGGAACGACCCGGCTCCCTCGCCCCGCAGCTCTTCCCCGAACGTGCGATTTCCGCTACCCATGAGCGCCGTCCCATAGCGCTCGCGATCCGCCGCGCTTTCCCGACAATGCGGCAAGCCGATGGCATGCCCGATCTCATGCGCGATCCCCCCGATGAAAATCGAATTGTATCGCCCGAGCGAGATCATCCCGTACTGTCCATCCCGGACGTGGTCTCCGGTATTCCCGAGATGGGCAACGTCGAGGATCGGGGAGTCCACCTGCCAGGCCGTGCCATTTTTCGAAGTCCCGGAGGCATAGTACGGGCTGTTCTGCGTGATCCGCCGCGTGTCCGCATCCCAGTTCGCCATGTTGCAAAAGATCACGGTGGTCTCCTTGTCGATGTCGATCCCCCGTGCGGCCAATACCGGGCGGCACTCCTCGCGGATGGCGTTCCCGCTTTGCACGCCGTAGGCGGTGTAGGGACCATCCCCTTGAACGAGATGGATCGTGACCGTCCCGTCGTCCTCCATCTGAAGGCCGATCCCCCGCGACCCGAGACCCAGTCGCTCCATCTCGTCCCGGTAGAAGTCCCGCACCTCCAACAGCGTCCGCGAGAGCCGGTCAGCGTAGCCCGCCGCCGGCTCCCGGTCGGACGGGGTCCAATAGACGACCTTCATCGTCCTCACCGCCACCACTTCTTCCGCGGCCCTCCAGCCGTTGAGGGCGGACATCGCCGACCGCACGGCCTCCGCCATTTCGAGGGTCGGCTCCGGCCGTTGGGCGGCTGCCGGGAGCGGGTGCAGGGCGGGCACCCACCCCAGTGCCAAGAAATAAATCATCGTTCGCATCGCGATGCCTAGAACGCAGCGGAAACCCTTAACTATCAACCCGACATCCCCGCCCCCCCCAGCGAGGACACGGCGCCTCGGCCGGCCGGGGGGCAGTCCCGCCAGCTTTGTTGTTGCCGAGCCGATCCGACCCCTTAGAATCGTGACTCGACCATCGATGCGAGCCCCGTATCCTCCTCCCGCCAGCGATCCTGTCATGAACTCGTCCGCCCGAGTGCTCGGCTCCCGAGCCCCCGACCGCCGACCGACAACCCGGCCAGACGGGCGACCGATGCGCTGGGCAGCTGGCCGGCACGGCTGCGCCACGGCCTCCCGGCCCTATCCCGCGGAGCCCCGGCAGTCGTTCGCCCCCTCGCCCCCCCGGATGTTTGCCGACCAGCCCTCGACGTTGCACAAGGAGGGATGGGCAGCGTGAAACAAGAATCCACCCCATCGGACCAGCCGCTTGGGCATCCCGTCCCCAACTGGCATCCCCCCGCGTTGCCTGCGCAGGAAACGATGCACGGAATCTACTGCCGCTTGGAGCCCCTCGATCCCGGGCGCCACGCCGGGGAACTCTTCGCGGCGAACGCGCTCGACACCTCGGGAAGGGGTTGGACCTATCTTCCCTACGGCCCGTTCGCTTCCGCCGACGCCTACCGCCGATGGATCAAGACCGACTGCGGAAAGCCCGACCCCTTGTTCTTCGCCATCATCGGTGTGAACACCGGGAAGGCCGTGGGCGTCGCGAGCTACCTGCGGATCAATCCGGACGCCGGTTCCATCGAAGTCGGGCACCTCCGCTATTCCCCGCTTCTGCAGCGGACCCCTGCCGGGACGGAGGCGATGTTCCTCATGATGGCGAACGCCTTCACCCTTGGCTACCGCCGCTACGAGTGGAAGTGCGATGCGCTCAACGCCCCATCCCGCGCCGCGGCCCAGCGTCTGGGATTCACTTTCGAGGGAGTCTTTCGTCAGGCGAACATCGTGAAGGGTCGCAACCGTGACACGGCATGGTATTCAGTGATCGCATCGGAATGGCCAGCCCTGCAGACGGCCTTTGCCCGGTGGCTCGACCCGGCGAATTTCGATGCGGACCGGCACCAGCGTGAGCGGCTCGCGGAGATGATGCCTCCGGGATAAACCGCGCACCAGCGGGGGGGGAAGGCGGCCGAGCGCGGTACATAGGTCGGAGGGGCGAACATCACGAAGCCG
>CAZKYJ010000384.1:0-2072 GCA_964556355.1 uncultured Verrucomicrobiales bacterium
ACCGACGTTCACGAGGTGGGCGTCCGGTGCGATCTCGAGCGCCCCGTTGAGGTTGATGTAGCCGCCGGAGAAGAGGCCGCCGAGCAAGCGGGAATTCCCATTGACGACCAGTCCGCCGGAAGCGCTGTTGTAAAAGCCGGCGCGGATCGGCGAGGTCGCCGTAGGGACGCGTTGTCCCGCGTCCAGGGCGATTTCCCCGCCCTCGCACACCACTTGGCCCTCGTTGATAAACAGGAACGGGGCGCTGTCCGCACTCCGCAACGCCCCGCTGCGCCCGATGACGAACGCCCCGTCGAAGGAGATGGGGAACTCGGCCTGCAGCGAATTGGTGAGGGAGCCCGCTCCGTCGAGGAACTCCCACGCCGTGCTGAGCGTGCAGACCCCGGTCCCGCGAAACTCGAGGTTGGTGTTCGCTGGGCCGGACTCGAAGAGGCGGGCGCCGCGCAGTTCCAGCGCGCTCCCCGGCGCCAGGTCGAAGCGGGTTCGCCCGTCGATCTGGCCGCCGTTGGTGAAATCCAAGCGCGTATTGCCCTCGAGGGTGACGGTGGCGTCGTCGAGAAGGATCCGGGTCCTGATCTCGCTGCCGGTCGTCAGCACGGCGTCGCGGTTTGCCAGCTCCCCGCCGCGCACCGCGAAGGTGCTATCCGGGTCCGGTGACGATTGCGGGAAGATGTTGGTGCCGAAGATCTGCCACTCCCCGCCCTCCGAAGTCTCGACCGATCCCGTGACCCCGAGCGCCGCCTCTTGGCGGACCAGGCCAGTGTTCCTCAGCGGAGCGGAAACCCGGCTGGTCGATACCAACAACCGAAGCAGCCCGTGGTTCTCGAACGGCCCGGTGCCGCCCACATCGGTCGCGACCCAGGTGGCGACGCCGCCCTCGGTATTCACTACGATCCCCGAGATGGCGATCGTGCTGCCGCTCTCGAAGAACAGCCCGTCCGCCGACTCCTCCCTGTCCAGTTCGCCGCGCAACGAGCCGATGACCTCCACCGTCCCCAAGCTACTGAACGCCACGTTGCCCACCCCGGAAGCCGAAACCTCGCCTCCGATCTCCACGGTCTCCGTCTCGGGCGTGATGAAATGCAGCAACCCATTGTCCGCGGCGGTGAGGTCCCCCCCGAGAAGGAGGCCGCCTCGCGTGAATAGCAGATCGCCGGTGTCCCCCTGGCCCTCGACGTGGATGGTTCCTTCGATGTTGAGCAACGGGACGTCGATCTTCGCGGCGCCCTCGCCCGAACGGCTGAGCGTCCCCGTGTTTTCGAAGACGGTGGACGCGAGCACCGGGAGGGGGCTCGCCGTGACGTCCGCATTCTGCGCCGGGATCCTCCAGGTCCCCCGGTTGATCACCCGCACCCCGTCCCGGAGCGAGCGGGACGCCGTGGCGACCACCGTCCCCCGGTTCAACAACGCCCCGCCATAGAGCCGCCCGCTGTTGCCCTCCAACGTCAGGTTTCCCTCGTTGATGAAAGCGCCGGTCTCCACCTCCCCGCCGTCCCAGGTGTTGCTGCCCGTCAACATCAGCGTCCCGGTGACAGTGAACCGCTTGCCCTGCGTGGGTTCGATGTCGCTGGCGGACAGGTTCGCCGTGTCGACCCCCACCGAACTGCGGATGCGCATCCCCGTGGTCACGCTCAACAAGCTCAGCCCGGCGAGATCCGTGTTGGCTACCGGTCGAGCCCCGGCCAAGTTGACGACCAGGGTGTCCCCCTGTTGCGGCACGGCGTCGGGTTCCCAGTTGGAGACGATCGGTGCCGGCGGTTCGCCCATGTACCCCGGCAGGGGGCATTGCGACATCCAGAAATCGTCGGCACACTGCCCGTCCCAGACGAGCGTGCCCGCCTGCGATGCGATCGGGCCGATCAACCACGCGACCGCCGCGAGGGCTCCGGCCACTGGGCGCTCCCAGCACATGTCTACTATCGTATTGACCCCGCGCCCGCCTGTCAACGTCGGCGCTCGGGATTGTCACCACCGTGGTCCGATGATCGGGCTCGTCAAGCGACGTGCCCCCGGCGCGAGCGCCCCCTCCTCCCCGGGGCAATGCGCGGCGACGGGGCAGCGAAGGTGGGCTG
>CAZKYJ010000384.1:2082-5449 GCA_964556355.1 uncultured Verrucomicrobiales bacterium
ACCAAAGGTTGCGCACTCAGTGTCCACGTTTTCCGGGGAGGACCAGGGGATTAAGATCATCGAGCCGGGCGTCGGTTTGAGCGACGCAGGTGGGTGCAGTGCCGCTCGCGGCTTGGAGCGCTCCTGCGCTACTACGAGTGTGATGCTACACGAAAACGGGACGATTCGAGTTTCCGAACACGAAGCTATAGTCCGAAAGGATGACGCCAAGAGCGCAACCATCTCGCATTGCCATTGTCCGAGCTACTCCCGAAGTGCCTTAATCTCTGTCATGGCCGGACAGCAGCCCGGGCTTGGCTAATCCGCGCCCTCAACCAAGTGCTCAAACAAGAGCGCCACAGCCTCAGCACCGGGATCGTTGTGACCCGCCAGCCGATCGGGAGCAATGTAGCTTGCCCGCCCCGCCTTGGCGTGGGTGATGGTGGCGGTGTGGTCGGCGCCTTGGCGGGCCGCCTTCGCCGCCGCATCCATTCCCTCCCTCAGCGCGTCAAGCGCCGGCCGCAGTGCGTCGATCATCGTCCGGTCACCGGGGCGGGCACCCCCGACCTGCTGGATTCGATCCAGCCCCGCCTTGAGCGCGTCGATCCCATCCTTGCCACCGGCCGCGGCATCCCCGGCGGCGGCGAAAAAGATCGCCAGCAAGACGCCCGAGGACCCACCCATGGTCTGGCTGAGGTCCAGGCTGATGGCGCGACAGAGCTGCGTCAGATCGGCCAGCGGGAGGCGGTCCAGCCCGCCCATGAGCGCCCGCGCTGCCGTTGCCAGGGTGCTGCCGGTGTCGCCATCGCCGGATTTTGCGTCCAGTGCGTTCAGTGGGGCCTCTGCGGAAATCAAAATACTACAAGCTTTGGCCAGAAGGTTCCGCGTCCGTTCGCACTTGGAGGGGACGGGTGGCGCCGGCACCAGCCCTCCAGGCAGGGGCACTGTCGCCACTTTGCCAACCGGCAGGCACCCGGGCCACGCCCGTGGCGTAACCGGGGATTGCAGCGCCTCGAGATCGGCATTCTCGACCGGCAGCAGCGATACCGAAAAACCCTGCATGTCGAGCGCTGTCATCATCGGTGCCGGGCCCACCATCCATTGAATCTGCTCGGCGATTCGTGACCTGGCCAGTTCCTCAGCCACCACCGACATTTCCAACCCAGTGGTGCCGCCGAGGTTGTTCAGCAAGGCCACATGCGGGCCGGAGCCGATTTGCGGGGCCAGCCGGTCGATGACCATCGCCACGGCTTCACGCGCGGTGGAAAAATCGACCTGTTCGATACCCGGTTCGCCGTGGATGCCCAATCCCAGTTCGGCCTTGCCAGGATCGATCCGCGCCTCTTTGGGCGATCCCGGTACCGTGCACGTGTCCAGCGACATGCCGATCGAGACCACGCCTTTGATCACCCGTTCTGCGGCTTGGGTCACCTGATTGAGATCGCCGCCCTGTTCGGCCAGCGCCCCGGCAATCTTGTGCACAAACAGGGTTCCGGCCACGCCGCGCGGCTGCGGTAGATCCGGCAAGGCAATGTCATCATCAACCACCACCATCTGAACCCTCAGGCCGATGGACCTCGCGCGTTCAGCCGCCAACCCGAAATTCAAGCGGTCGCCCGTGTAGTTCTTGACGATCAAGAGGCACCCGGCCTCACCGGTCACCGCCAGGATACCGGCCAGCACCGCGTCCACCGACGGCGAGGCAAACACGTCACCGCACACGGCTGCCGTCAACATCCCCTGCCCGACAAACCCGGCATGGCTGGGCTCGTGTCCCGATCCGCCACCCGATACCAGCGCCACCTTGGAATGATCCCAATCCGCGCGCAGCACGACTCTGATATGCGGAGAACCATCCAGGCGTTTCAGCCGCCCACCCGCCGTGCGCAGCATGCCGTCGATCGCTTCGGTCACCAGGGTTTCCCTGGCGTTGATGAATTGATTCATTTCCCAACTCCTTAATGCGCTGGCACGAGGTCGCAAGTTTCACCCAAGCTGGGAAATGGGGGCCGGGAAGGGGTAACCGTTGAGCGAATCCATTTTCCTGATACTTCGGTGGCCCGGCGATCACCCAGCAGCTGCCGACGAAGCGGCCCTGCCGCTCGCGACCTTTCTCGCCTCGCTGACCTCGAACGCCCGAGCTGGCCTTCCCCTTCCAGCGGTTTCAGCCAGACGCCTCCGCCGGGGAAGCCGACACCGACGCCAGTTTCGTCGATGAAATCAAACGCGCCCTGGCCGCAGCACACCCGGCCAGATTCCCGCCGACCGACTCCGAATGATCCCCTCTTCGCCACCAAGCTGGCCGTGCCGAATTCCCACCACCGAAAGCCCCTCCCCCATTCGGAACCTCAAAAGTGGCCAAAATCTGGTCAAGCCAAAACTCCGCTCCAGATCAGACGATGGATCCTATCACCACAACCCCCGAAAACTAAGGGTGGTGGGCAGGACAGGATTCGAATCTGGGAAGGCATAGCCAGCAGATTTACCGCCCCAATTCAGTAGTTAAGAATAAACGCGTTGCGATGTAACGCCTTCGTTATCATGCGTGTTCGTTCACGCACTGATTTTCCGAGTTTTGCCGGGTGGTGCAACATTCCGCGTTTCCGCGTTCCCGTTGTCAGGAGTTGTCATCCGCGAAGGGAAGATGGGACAAATGGCGTCACTCCGCGACGAAGAGTAAAACCCGATCTCTCCGCAGCTCCGCAGGCCGGCTGTCATGTTTTGTCGTGCCTGCCAGTAGCTTCCCGCTGGGCATTGACATTGTTCGGATGGATCACCCCGATTCCTTCGCTGTCGCCGCTCCATTTCGGCAGCCGTGGCTTCAGTCCCTTCCGCGCCTTTGGTGACCGCGCCCAGGATCCTCGAGGAGGACGGGGGATGTAGAGCGGCGTGCCGATACGGGCGAGCATCGAACCAGAGATTCCATAACGATTGGCAACGTGCATCGCCGCCTCGGATTAGACGTCCTTGTAGACTTCCTCCCGGGTGAGCACTCGCCCACCAGGTTGCCTCCGGGTCTGACTCGGCGGTGTTTTTTGGCTTCTCGCGAACCGGCTTTTGCCCGACTCTTTTGCCGTACCGGCTTTTCACCGGCGTTTACACCTGGTCGCTACATGGTATCTCTCGAAGACAAGGTATCGTCAATCGTGGACGGAGTTTCGTCTGAATTGTGGCGGAAAATCGCGGATTGTTGACCGCCCCCTTCCGGGACCGGCTTCATCACCAAGTATTCCGAAGCCCTCGCAGACAAACTCGAAGAGTCGATCCAAGATCTCCTCAATCGTTCAGATCACCTTCAATCCGTCTGCCGCACTCATCGCGAATAACGGAGGAAAATTTTGGCAATCGGTGGCAAACGGTCGAAGCTTATCCCGCGGTAGTTCCGAGC
>CAZKYJ010000385.1:0-1753 GCA_964556355.1 uncultured Verrucomicrobiales bacterium
GGGAGAAGGGTACGTTAGCGGGTAGCCAACACTAGCGCGAGGCCGAGGGGCTGAAGCTTTTTCGAAATGTCCGCTGCGTGAACCATCCGTGGGCGCTAAGTGTAGTGGATCGCCCGGCCATGTCGAGCGAAAATCCCAGCCCGATGTTCGACCTCCTCGTCAACGCAGAAGCCTACGAGCGCGTCCTCAAAGAGGCCATCCCGGCCGCGAAGAAGTTCGTGTGGATCGCGACGGCCGACCTGAAGGATCTGCACGTGCCGGGCGCGCGGAAGAAATTCGTCCCGTTCGTCGGAGTTCTCGCCGGGCTGGTCGACCGCGGCGTCGGGGTGCGGCTGATCCACGCGAAGGAACCCGGACCGCGCTTCCGGGCAGATTTCGACCGCTATCCGCACCTTTTGGAAAGCGATCTCTTCGAGCGCGTGCTCTGCCCGCGGATGCACATGAAAGTGGTCATCATCGACGGGGCGACCGCCTATCTAGGCAGCGCGAACATGACCGGCGCGGGAATCGGCGCCAAGGGGGACCACCGCCGGAATTTTGAGGCGGGGGTCTTCACCGACGACGCCGCGACGATCGGGCGTCTCATGGAAACGCTCGATGCGCTCTACCTCGGCGAATTCTGTCTCAGGTGCCAGCGACGGGATGTGTGCCCCGATCCGATCGTTTAGCCTCGGCCGGGCGGCGCCGGCACCGCGCACCTGGCGCTAGGATCCTGAGGAAGAGGCTAGAAGCTCGGCGATCTTCGCTTTGGCGGCACCCATCCCCTTGGCGACAAGTTCGCCCTGCGCGCTCACGAGGACGTAGTTGGGGACGGCGTTCGAGTCGAATTTCGCGACGGTCTCCACCTTTTCGATCTTGTCGAAATCGATGGCAGGCCAAGGCATTTTGAACGCTTCCATGAAGCTTGCCATGTCCTTCTCTGACCGGTCAAAGTTCACATGGATGACTTCGATGTTCTTGGCCGGGGCGATGGTCTCATTGTAATACTCCACAAACTGTGGGGCGCTGGCGCGGCAGGGGCCTCACCACGAGGCGGAGTAATAGAAGAGATAGTATTCGGGGATCCCCCGTTCGGCCTCCATGTCGTAGCGGGCGAGACGCTTCCCGCTCTCGTTGAGCTTGACGAGCTTCCGGTCCAGCTCGGTCGGAACCGGAGCCGTCCTCAACGCTTCGAGTTTGGCCAGGGCCTCCGCCGATTCCGTGATGAATTCGCGGTCGGCACCGCTGAGTTTATCGACGGGGAAGGTGAGCACCCGGCCGTCCTCCATTTTGACCCGGACGGAATCGCCGGTCATGCCGAGCAGCTCGCCCTCAAATGTCTTCGAGGCGTCTTCGGCGCTTGTCCACGTGCGGGCGTGCGTGGCGGTGAGGGCGAGGCCGGACGCCGCGACGAGTGCCCCGGCGCTGGTGAGAAATCGCGACTTTTTCATATTCGGAGTGGGTAGAGGTAATCGAACCTCGTAGGTTACGACGGTTCGAGGATTCGGCAAGGGGGGGCTAGCCGGTCGCGAGTGCGGCATCGAGTGCGGCGACCGCGGATTCGAGATCGGCGAGTTGGGCGGGGGCGTCGGCGAGTTCGCCCGCGCGCCCGGACTTTTCCAGAGTGGCGGCCGCCCCGACGACCTGGGTGGCAAAAAAGTTGGCGGCGGTGCCCTTGAGGGCGTGGGCGGAGCTGGCGAGCGCAGAGGCGTCGGCGTCCGCGACTGCGGCTTTGATCTTCGCCATGAGCGGGGGTGCATCTTGGAACCAGATC
>CAZKYJ010000385.1:1763-5445 GCA_964556355.1 uncultured Verrucomicrobiales bacterium
GAGTTCGGGGTCGTTGCAGCTGTTTTCGGCGAACGCGTCGGCATCGTAGACCGGCGATGCGGACGGCGCAGCTTCGGCGGGGGCACCCGCTGCATCCCCGGACATGGCGTCTTCCGTGGTTGGGTCGCAGCGGCGTTCGATCTCGTAGAAGAGGTCTTTCCGCCGGACGGGCTTCGGGACGTAGGCGTCCATCCCCGCGTCGAGACAGCGGTCCTGGTCCTCGTTCAGAGCGTGGGCGGTCATCGCGATGATCGGGATGCGTTCCGCGTGCTGGCCGGCCGCCCGCTCGTGCTCGCGAATGGTACGGGCGGCTTCAAGCCCGTCCATCTCGGGCATCTGGACGTCCATGAGGATGGCGTCGAAATGCTCGGGCGAATCGAAAAGCGCGACGGCTTCCCGCCCGTTTTCGGCGATGCTGTAGGTGTGGCCGCGTCCCGTGAGGATGGCTTTGACCAGCGTCTGGTTGTGGCGCTGGTCCTCGGCCACCAGGATATGGAGCGGGCGCGGCGCCGTCTCGGCGGGACGATGCTCGGACGGATCGGCCACCGCATCGGTCGCCGGCGCGACGGCGGTCTCTTGGAGGATGGCATCGAGGAGGGTCGAGTGTTTCACCGGTTTGGTGAGGCACCGTGCGATGCGCAGATCGTTGCGGAGCTGTTGCGGGATCTGGTCGCCGGCCGACGAGAGGATGAGGATCGTGGCGTCTTGCATGGAGGGCACCTCGCGGAGGAGGCCGGCGAGCGCGACCCCGTCGGTGTCGGGCATCATATGGTCGAGAAGGACGAGGCGGGGAGGGGAATTCTCGACCTGGGAGAGCGCTTCGCGCGCGCCATTGGCCAAGGTCGGAACGAGCCCCCAGGCGCGGAGCAGCTCATCGAGGATGCGCCGGTTGGTAGCGTTGTCATCGACGACGAGGACGGGGAGGCCATCGAGATCCACGTCGTCCGCGCCGGCCGTACCCAAACTGTCCGCGTCGCCGACCGCAAGGGGGACGACAAAGTGGAACTCGCTCCCCGTGCCCTTCTCGCTTTCGACCCAAATCCGCCCACCCATGAGGGCGACGAGTTCCGAGCAGATGGCCAAGCCGAGGCCGGTGCCACCGTATTTGCGCGTGGTGGAGGTGTCTTCCTGCGAGAATGCTTCGAAAATCTTCTTCTGGGCCGCCTTGTCGATGCCCGTGCCGGTATCGCGGACGACGAAGTGGATCTCCGGCACCTCCGCGTCGCCGCCCTCCCGGGAAACGTCGAGGACGACTTCGCCTTGCTCGGTGAACTTGATGGCGTTGTTCGTCAGGTTGACGATGATCTGCCGGAGGCGTCCGGGGTCGCCGACGAGGACGTCCGGCACTTCCGGGGGGATGTGGAAGGCGAGCTCGAGCCCCTGCTGGTGGGCGCGGAACGCCAGCACTTGCATGGTATCGCCGAGCGTGTCGCGGAGACGGAAAGGGATGGATTCGAGCTCGAGCTTGCGGGCCTCGACTTTGGAGAAATCGAGAATGTCGTTGATGAGATCGAGGAGGGACTCCCCGGAATCTTGGACGATGGCGAGGTACTCGCGCTGCTGGGGGGTGAGCGGGGTGTCGAGGGCGAGGTCGGTCATGCCGATGATGGCGTTCATCGGGGTGCGGATCTCGTGGCTCATGTTCGCGAGGAAGTCGCTCTTGGCGCGGTTGGCGTCCTCGGCCGCATCCTTGGCCAGGCGGAGTTCGGCGTTGGCCTCGTCGAGCTCGGCGGTGCGCTCGCGCACTTTCGCTTCCACCCTCGCGGTCCTCCCGAGGGTGGCGCGCAGGTAGGCCGCGGAAAGCCCGGTGACGAGCAGCCCGATCCCAAGCACGCCCCATCCGCTCCAGACGAACGGCTTGTTGGTGGCGTTGGACGGGGCGTAGTGGAGCGTCCACATCCGGTCCGCCATGGAGATCTCGATCGTGCCGGAGCCGGGAGCGTTCTCGATCTCGGCCGCTCCGGATCCCCAGACGCCGGGGATGGCCAGCTCGAGGCGCGCGGCGGCCGCCGAGTCCAGCGCCTTGGCGATGAGGTCGCCGGGGTGGAGCCGCGCCGCCGCGAATCCCGTCAGGTTCTGCCGGCGGGCTTCGACGGTGCCGATGGGAAGATCGTTGCCATAGACCGGAGCCAAGATGAGGAGCCCGAAATCCGTGGCGAGGGCGGTCGGGGAAGCGGTTTCGCTTCCCGTGGCGACGGCGTCGAACGTTTCGGGTGCCGATCCGATGTCCCGGCCGAGGAGACCGGCGTGGGCCCCATCGGGGGCGACGAAGAGAACGACGAAATGGTCGTCAACCGGCGCGCCGGTGCCCGCCGGCTCGAAGGCGGGCACCACGAGAAACCCGTCGAGCCCCGGTTCCGCGCGGGTGGTGGACGTGAAGGCTTCGAGATCGGCTCCCGGCACCCGCAGGACCCACAAGAACGCATCGAACCCCAAGCAGCGTTTGAGGCCGTCCGCGGTGAAGAGGGCGAACTCGTCCCGCTCGACGAAGTCCGAGGCCGCGTAGAAAGCGCGGATCGACTCCAGGGTCTCCAGGTGAAGGTCGATGGCGCGGCGGATGTCTTGGGCGACGCGGTTGGCGGCCTGCTTGACCTCGGCGTTCTCGCCGGCCTTCTCCGCCCGCTGCACGAGACCAAAGAGGAAGAGGGTCAGCGTGAGCCCCCCGACGACCGTCGCCACGATCGGTAGTAAGTATTGGATGCGGGACGGTGGTGTGGCGGGGGTGGCGGTGCTCATGGTCGGGGTTCCCGTAGACTACCAGAATCCCCCGTATTGGGGAAGTGCCATCGCGCGCGAACCGACGACGGCAGTCGCGGGGCGGCGCCTCGCCATGGCTACGCGTGGCCTGCCCCGCCGGGCGCTAGCGGCGCCGGGTGGAGGCAAGGGACGCGAGCCCGAGGCCGAGGAGGGCGAACACCGGCAGGGAGGGCTCGGGGGTGGCGAGCAGGGCGCTACCCGCGAGGATTTCGGCGCGGTAGTTTGGCACGAACGTGTCCCCGCTGGCGACGGGCGCACCGGTCGAGTCGTCGGTGAACTGCACCCAGTGGATACCGACGAGCTCGAGGCTGCCGCCGGCGGCGCGGAAGGTCGGGCCGCCGGAGTCGCCGCTCTGCACGAGGGTCTCTCCTTGGCCGACGGAGTTCCCACCGGACTCGGTGTAGCCGAAGGCGACGACATCGCCGGTGGAACCGAGGGTGATCTCGCCGAAATCGTCGAGGACGTTCTCGCCGACGCGTTGGCTTGCCAGGCCGTTGCCCTCGTCGAGGCCAAGGGTGAAGACGCGTTCCTGCCAGTAGGAACTGGACTGGAATGCCGCCAGGTCGGCGACCGTCTCGGAAGGGATCGAGTAGGTGGCGAGCGACGGGTCGGCGAGCGCGTCGAGCTGGCCGAGCCAGAGGTCGGTGTCGCCGATCCGGAGGCCGGAGCTGACCGTGTAGGTGAAGGTGGTTCCGGTCGGGTCGTTGTCGGCGTGGAAGGTGACGGTGGCACCGATGGCTGGCGCGAGGTGGGTGGCCGTGATGAACACTTGGTTGCCGATGAGCGTCGCCCATTTCCCATCGCTGCTCCGGCCCACTCCAGAGAGGTCGAAGCCGTCGGCCACGAAAACCTCCCCCTCGCGGTCGGCATCGAATCGGTCGTGGAGGTTCGGGTCGTACTGAAGAATCGTCATCGCCGCCGGGGC
>CAZKYJ010000386.1:0-5444 GCA_964556355.1 uncultured Verrucomicrobiales bacterium
TTTCGATGTGGTACAATCGCGAGAACAACCGGGTGGGGACCTTATGGGAAAGCCGTTTCCGAAGCGTGCTCATCGAGGGATCGCGCGAGGCACTGGCGGCCACGGCGGCCTACATCGATCTCAATCCGGTCCGCGCCGGTCTCGCCGCCGATCCCAAAGACTACCCGTATTGCGGGTATGCGGAGGCGGTTGGCGGGAACGGCCAAGCGGCGGGAGGGCTGCGCAAAGTGGTCGCGGGAATGGAGGGCGACGCCGATGTCACGACGGCAGAGGTGCTGGCGCGCTATCGCCTCCTGATTTTTGGGCGAGGGAGGCAGGAACGCGACGCTTCGGGGCGGGTTGTCCGCCGGGGGTTTTCCGCCGAATCGGTCGGGGCGGTGGAGGACGCGGCGGGCGCCATCCCTATCCCTAGCCTGCTGGGCTGCCGCGTGCGATACCTCACCGAAGGCGCCGCCGTGGGGAGCCGGGAATTCCTCGACCGACTCGTGGAAGCGCGGCGCGAGTTTTTCCCGCCGAGCAGGACAATTTCGGGCAAACCCATGCGCGGGGGCGATTGGGGGCGGCTCTGCGCCGTGCGTGATCTCTCGCAGAACCCGAGCCGCCAGAAGAATCCGGTAACCGGTGACGGAGCCTGAGCCCCACGGGCAGCGGACCACGGTTACAACTGCACGCCAAAAAAGTCCCGCAACACAGATCTGTAGACCGCGAGCTTGAACTCGGGCACCCACGAAAGCTGGAAGTCACCGGGCTCGATCCAACGGAACTGCGCGAACTCGGGATGTTCAAAATCGAGGCGGATGTCCGCATCAGTCCCGCCGAACTCGCACAGGAAATACACCTGCTGCTGACCCCGGTACTTTCCATGTTTGACCCTCTCCCCGGCAAACCGGTAGCGGTAGCCACCCTTTTTCTCGCGGATGCGGATGAGTTGCCTCCGGACGCCGAGCTCCTCCTCGCCCTCCCGGTAGAGCGCCTCGGTCTCCGACTCCCCATCGTCGATGCCCCCTTGGGGAAACTGCCACGCGCCCGCCAGGTTCAGGCGCTCCGCCACCAGGATCTCGCCGTTGCCCTTCTGGAGGATCGCCGCAACGTTTGGCCGGTAGAGAATCCCGTCGTCTCCGGTATCTTGTATCTTCGGTTCGAGCGCCATCGTGCCGACTTTTCGCCTCCCAACACCACCGCTTCAACCCTAATTATTCGACGCCTTGAACCGCCCTATCGCCATTCGGATCGCGGTGCCATTCGCCCTCCTGCTCGCCTGCTACCTCATCTTCGTCCGCTGGGCTCCCGAGAACCAGGTCGCCCGCCGCCAGGCCGCGTTCATCGCCGCCATCGACGAGGCCGACTTCTCCACCTACAGCGGCCTGATCAGCACGAACTACACCGACCGTTGGGGGTTCACCCACCAGACGGTGATCCAAGGGCTCCGCGATATTGCCCGGCAGTTCATCTCCCTCGAGGCGGAATACACCCCGGTCTCCCAGGAGCCCGACGGGGACGGTTGGATCGTGACGGGAGCGGTGAGGATCGGCGGGCGCGGCAATGCGATCGCCCAAGAGGTCATCTCCCGGTCCCGCCGTGAGAAAGAGCCGTTCTCTTTTCATTGGATAAAGGAATCGTGGAAGCCGTGGGACTGGAAGCTCGAGCGCATCGACCATCCCTCGCTCGCCGTCCCCCGGCGATCGGCGACCGGCCAAGAGTTTTTCGACGTTTACTAACAAACCACCAACACCGTACCCGCATGACCCGACCGCCCTCCATCCGAGCCGCCCTCGCGCTCGTCGCCCTCTCGTTCAGCATGGTGGCGAGCATCCGCGCCCAAGACACCGATGATCGCGGGACCAATCCAAAGGTCTGGGAGGCGGAGCTCCCCGGCGGCAACTACGTCGTCCGGGTCGATCGTATCTCCTCGGTCAGCATCCACGAGTATGTCGTCGATGGAATCGCCATCGTCCGGGAGGTCAACATCGGCACCGACACCGCCGGGATGGTGCGTTTCTACAGCCTGGTGCCGGTGGTGGAAGATTCGTCGGTGGGGGCGGTCGGCTCGGTACTCGAACGCGTCAAGGCAGCGGGCTCGGCCGCCAGCGCCAAAATCACCGGCCAGGACGAATCGCTCACCGAGAAGGTTCAAAAGAACTACCCCGGGACGACGCATGCGCGCACCATCGAGTTCCGCATCCCAACCCCGGAAGCCCTCGAGGCCCTCTATGGCAGCGCCAAGGACGCCCTCATCAAAGGTCGCGGCGACCGGGTCACCATCGCGCCAGCCCAGTAGTAACCGTCCGGGCGATGACGTCACCCTTCCCTACCCGCCCCGCTGGTGCCATCGTCGCCGCGCTCGTCCTGGCGCTTGCCGGCACCGCCGTGGCCGACGACGAAACCGAAGCCCGGAAGAGCGGGCGTGCGGCGCGTGCCTACCTGGACAACCTCTTCGGCGGCGGCGGCCGCGGCGAAGAAGAGGGTGCGGGAGGCGGCCTCTTCAGCCGGCTGAAATCCCGCCTCGATTCGGCGCTGGAGAGCGGCCGGGAGAGCTTTGATGAGCTGATGGATTCCGGCTCCGACATCAACGCGCAGGTCGAAGCCATGCTCGCCTATCTCGATAAGAAACTGGCCGGCAGGGAACCCGCCTACACCCAGGCAGACATCGA
Organism: uncultured Verrucomicrobiales bacterium; assembly: GCA_964556355.1. Classification (GTDB taxonomy): domain Bacteria; phylum Verrucomicrobiota; class Verrucomicrobiia; order Verrucomicrobiales; family DEV007; genus CAZKYJ01. The sequence goes on from CAZKYJ010000386.1 coordinate 2,652, forward strand.
TGCCTTCGCGCAGAACGTGATCCCACTGGTCGAGGAACTCAACGGCCGGAAGTTCGACGCGCCGCCCGAGGTGAAAGCGGTCGGCACCATGCAGATGATCCAGATCTTGGCGCGGGACCTCGCCCCCCAGATGGAGAAGCAGATGCCTGAATCGTCCAAAGCGATGATCTATGCCCGCTCCTACCTCGCCTCCGGCATCGTCGCCCCCAGCCTGCTCGGGAAGTACGGGATCGAGGACAACACCGTCTACGTCCTTCCTGAAAATGTCGCCACCGTCATCGCGAACGCCGAGATCGCGCCCGCCCATCGTGACGAGATCGTCCAGCTGGTGATCGGGCACGAGCTCACCCACAAGCTGCAGGACCAAGAGATCAACCTCCTGGACGCCATCCTTGCGGCGGAGACGGCCGATGCGTCCAACGCCTTCAACGCGACGATCGAGGGGCATGCCGTTTTCATCGAGAACGCGTTGGGTACCCGGTTGGGCTTCGACGAAGCCGCCCGGTCCGCATCCGCCCTCCTCGAAGCCGGGGACCTTGGCGCCGAGGCCTACATCTACGAGCGTATCGCCCATACCCGGGCGGTACAACACGAGCAGGTGTATCTTGGCGGCGAACGATTCGTTGCCCACCACCACGACGATGGAGGCATCGAACGGATTTGGCGGATACTCGCCGCCCCTCCCCAGCGGAGCTCGATGATCACCCAACCGGAGACCTACTCGCCGGACACGCCGCCGCTCCCCGACTACGCTGCCCGCTTCGACTTCGTCCGTGCCGCCGCCGGCTTCGACGAGCAAGACTGGAGCTACGAAGCCGCTGCCGTGGGCGACTTCGACCTCCGCGGCGCGATTGCGACGGTGGATCGGACGAACCGCGAGGCGATCATGCGCGGCCTGACGGACGCGGCAGCGATAGCCCTCGTCCACAACGGAGATTTCGCCAAAGAGCTCCAGCTCGGCGCGTTCGCATTCCGCACCGAGAACGAAGCGATCCTCATGGTTCGTGCCCTCACGGACCTGACCGAAAGCCAGATCGACGGGATCGGGGAGAATCCACTCGTCGAACTGAAATCACGATCCCGCGAGGCCTACGTCGGCGGTCAGGCCGAAGGGGTCGCGTGGCAGTATGTCACTGACGCGTGGCTGGTCGGCGAGTCGGCCGCCACGGAAATTGTCGCCCGTCGCGGGTCGCGGGTCGCCGTCTACACCGAGATCGGAAGCGGGATCTCGAAGGAGCAGACCGCCGCCCTTCTCCAGGGTGTGATGGACCGGTTGGAAGCGACGGAGTGAGGCGCCCGGTGAGAGCGTCGATTTGGGTGCTGGCGCTATTTTTTGCCAACACGGAGTTCGTCGACGCAAGCTGGTTCTACGGCGAGACGACCTACGACCTAACGTTCGAGATGGGGCCTGGGCAATTTGGGATCCGCGAGGTCTGGACCCAGTCGGGGGGCTGGGGAGCGACCGGGCGGGTGGAATACGAAACTCAGATCCTCTTCTACGGATGGGTTCTCCCCCTGCCGGTGAGGATTTGGTGGCTCGCGGCGGGGGCGCTGGCCGTCGCTTTGGGGATCGCGCTCCATTTCGCCCGTGTGCCGCGGCGCAGCTAGCCCCGGCTATCTCAGTACTCCTGCAGCGCCTTCGTGCCAGCCTCGGACTCCTGCAGCGAACGGATACCGCGGAGGCTGGCTTCGACCGCACGGAGATTGGTCATGATCGGAATGCGGTGGGCGACGGCGGTGCTCCGGATCTTCACCTCGTCGACCCGCGCCTCGTGGGCGGCGGGGGTATTGACGATGAAAGCGATCTCATTGTTCTTGATCATGTCGAGGACGTTGGGACGACGGCCGTCGCTGAGCTTGTGGAGCTTGTGCACCGGAACGCCCGCAGCCTTGAGGACCTTGGCGGTGCCGGCGGTCGAGTGAACTTGGAATCCGAGATCGACGAAATCCTTGGCAAACTCGACAACCGCGGGCTTGTCCGCGTCCTTCACGCTGATGAAGACATTGCCCATGAGCGGCAGCGGTGCGCCCGTCGCCATCTGGCTTTTGGCGTAGGCGATGCCCAGGTCGTTGTCGATCCCCATGACCTCGCCGGTCGATTTCATCTCGGGACCGAGGATGATGTCGATTCCCGGGAAACGGGCGAAGGGGAAGACGGCCTCCTTCACCGAGTAGTGGTCGGGCACGATCTCCTGGGTGAACCCGAGGCCGACGAGCGTCTCGCCCGCCATGACTTTGGCGGCCAGCTTGGCCAGCGGGACACCGATCGCCTTACTCACGAAGGGCACGGTGCGCGAGGCACGGGGATTGACCTCGATGACGTAGAGCTCGTTGTCCTTGACCGCGAACTGGATATTCATGAGCCCGCGGACTTCGAGCCCCCTCGCCAGCGACTTGGCGGCTTCCATGATCTTGGCGGTCATCGTGGCGTCGAGGCTAAATGGCGGGATGACGCAGGCGCTGTCCCCGCTGTGCACGCCGGCCTGCTCGATGTGCTCCATGATGGCACCGACGACGGAGGTTTCGCCGTCCGAGATACAATCGACGTCGACCTCGATGGCGTCTTGAAGGAACTGGTCCACCAGCACGGGACGGTCCGGGCTGGCTTCCACGGCGGTGTCCATGTATCTCGCCAGCTCCTCGTCGTTGTAGACGATCATCATGGCGCGACCGCCGAGCACGAAGCTGGGACGGACGAGCACCGGGTAACCGATGCGCCCGGCGACCTCGAGCGCCCCCTCCTTGGACACGGCGGTGCCGGCGGGCGCCTGTTTGAGGCCCAGCTTGTCGAGC
>CAZKYJ010000387.1:0-5432 GCA_964556355.1 uncultured Verrucomicrobiales bacterium
CAGCGCTTGGTAACCCGCCTCAGCTCCCGCGCCCGCCGGGCGGAGCAGGTGGAGCAGGAACCGCCCTTCGGTCCCCGGCTGGGCGACCTCGTAGGCAATGGCGTGCGGCGGGTGGGCGCGCACCCCGAAAAATTCGAGCTGGGGAAACAGCGGGCGCGCGCCGGCGACGAGCGGGTTCTCCGCAGGCTCCGACGGAGGGGGGGCGGTGGGCGGCGGTTCGGCTGGGGCAGCGGCGGAAGGCATGGCAAGTCGGGACTCGTGACAATAATCAGATTTGTTAAGAGTGGTTAGCTTCTTGCCTTTAGTCAATATCAATACTGAGAAGATTCTAGCGTTTGTTGGGAGGTGGCGGGTCTGGAGGCTGCCTCGTCGAGGAGATCCGTGCGCCGCAGTGCCTTCACCGCCGGTTTGGTGAGGAAGTTCATCTGGCTCTCCAAGGCGCTCGCGGAGGGTAGCCCCATGAAGTTGAACAGGGCTGCGTCCCCGGTCGAGAAGGGGTGAAGCACTGACGGTGCGACCGTCCGGCAGGACGTCCGGGCGATGTTCGCCTTCGGAGGCGACGGCTTCACCATTTCGGATGGCGATGGTGGAGGTCTGGTAGGAACTGTTTTCGGGTTCGAACCAATCGCCCCACTCGGTGCCCCGGAAACCTTGGAGGAACCAGGCGTCGTCGACCATTTTGGCAAGGATGTTCGTGAAATCTGTCTCCGTGGTCTCTCCTTCGGCTTTGGCAGCGGCAGGTATTGCCGGCGAGGACGATGCTGGTAACCTCGACCGATCGGGGCGAGCTTGTCCGGCGATGAACCGGCCCGACCCGAGCGAGAGGCGATCGAAGCTCGCCACCTGGAGCACGATATTCGGGGTGCTCTCGCTGGTGCCAGTGGGAGTTTTCTCACTGGTGGCGATCGCCTGCGGGCACGTGGCCCGGGCTCGGATCAAGCGCTCGGACGGGGCGCTTTCGGGGGACGAATTGGCCAAGACCGGGCTGTTCTTCGGCTATCTGACAGCGCTGGTGATCGGGGGCTTTCTCCTGGCGATTCCGAAGATCGAAGAGCTGGGGAACCAGAGCATCCAGCGGGACGTGGGTCGCCAGTTGTATCGCGCGTGCAAGCTCTACGCTTCGGAGCACGACGGCGAGTTTCCGCCGGTTCTGGCGACGCTGGTGGAAGCGGGGATCGTCGAATCGCTCGAGCGGTTTGTCGCGATTCCTGGGAACAATGGGACTTTCGCATCGCGCCCTGGATGGGACTACCGGCAACCGGCGGGAGCCGTGGACTCTCAAACGCTCATCGCTGTTTCGGCCTGGCAGACGCGGGCGGGGGAGAGGGTGGCGGTTTACGCGAAGGGCAATGTGATGCTGCTGGGAGACGACGAGATCCCGTGGGTGCCGTTCGAGTAGAGGGCTACGTTTCACTGCCGGGAGCGAGCAGCCGGAACTTTTCTTTGCCGAAACTGGCGGTATCCCGCAGCCACTGGCGCATGGCGCGGAAGCTCTTGACGACCGGGCCGTCCTCCACGGCGAGGGCGAAGTGGGTGCCGATGGTTTCCTCGTGCTTGCGGTAGCGCGGGAGGAACACGACGGCGACCCGGCGCCGCCCGACGGCATTGGGTGAATGGTAGAGCGACGGGAAAATGACGCCGCGTACGACGGTGACATCGCCGGCGGGGAGTGGGACGCGCCGCCGGAGCCCGACGAGCCAGGGCCGGTAGGTGAAGGTGACGGAGCCCTCCTGATCACGGGCGAGACGGCCGTAGGTGCGGACGGGGATCCTATCGATGGCACGCGCGAGAAAGGCGTGGGGGCGGGTCGGTCGGGCGCGCTCGCCGGCACGTTTGGCGAAGAGGACATCGAGTCCGAACAGCGTGCCGAAAACGGTGAGGCGGAATGCCCACGGTGCCAGCATGATCGCCAAGACGAGGACGGCAAGGGCGACGGCCGCGCCGAGAAAAGGGTTGATCATGGCGGTGATCGTCAAAATCCCGAGCACCGCCGCTTTGCCCAGCTTCAGGAGGCTGTCGACGATGCCGAAGGGGCAGAAGGCGACGAGGACGTTGACGGCATGTCCGGTCATCCAGGCCAGTGCGAACAGCACCATGGAAATGGGTACCGCGATGATCCGCGGGTCGAGCGGCAACCCGGCGCTCACAACGAACTCGGTGTCGACGGATGCGGTGGCGGACGCGGGATCCGGAAGGTGACGCGTGACCTGGGCGGCGACGAAGGGGACGAAGGCGGAGCAAGCAATGAGCGCGCTGAGCTTGTCTTCGAACAGCTCGGCGAAATCGAGCGGCTTCTTCACCAGCGTGGGTGCGGCGGGGCCGACCAAGTCTTTGAGGAAGCACAAGGAAACGACCGAAAGCCCGAGCCCCCAGGTGGCGGGGTGACAAAACCACGGGAGCGCGGGCCGCCCTGCCGCCGGCGTGCGAAAATAACGGTAGGCGCCGATGGCGCTCGTCCCGATGAGCGGAGAGATGGCCACTCCGGTGAGCTGGGAAAGCCCCTCGGCAAGGTCGACGCCGGGAAGGCGATCCGTCTCGGGCGAGGGCTCGGCGGCGCCGGCCAGATACAGGGAGAGTGCGGCGACGACGAGGAGGGTGGCATGGCGGATCGGGCTCATGCCTGAACGAAGCGGCACTTGCTCCCCACCGCGAAGAAAATAGTGACGATGGGGCACCGGCAAAAACCGCTTCGAATGCCGGAATAAATCCGGCTGCAGTTTCCGGAACCGCTCTCGCCTCGGGCATTTGGGTCGCGATTTCCATTGCGCCGCCAGACGGATTCTTGCGCGAAATCGATAGTGACGCCGGAGGGGCACGCTCGCCTTCTTGCGGGTGACCGCCGCTTTCCTGCCAAGCTACGGAATCCTCGTCCTCTCGTCCTCTCGGCCTCTGTCAACCGGAGGCGGCCGGAGTCCCGCAAGCGGATGATTTCCCTAGCGACGCTCTCAATGTTATCACCGGTGCTTTTCCGTGCGCTCGGGTGGTTCGTGCCACCGATCCTCATCATTTGGAACGGAGTTTACGTCGCCTGGGGCTGCCCCCGCTGAGCGGGAGCATTTCTCCCGAGAGTATTCGGTATCCTAGGGTTGGTGTAGGGATGATCGGAGTCGGCAGCGGAAGAATGGGGACTTCCGTAACGTTGCGTTTATCCGGAGGGTCAGCGCGTCGAGGTATCCGATCGCGCCTTTGGGGAACCGAGAGATAGTCGATCCCTTCTGTGTGGTCGCCGTGGCAGCGAACCTTGGCTCCGCGTCCGTCGCGGGCGCTCCTGATTTTCGTAGCCGTGGGCTCGGTGCTGTTGGTGGGGCGGCGCTGAATTCCCGGCGCTGACCCGCGTCCGGGGGGGCGGGATGCGGTGTGCCCCGACGGTTGGCCGACTCCGATTCCTCCCGCCTGTTCGACTCCGGGAGATGGGCGGGGTGCCGCACTGGCTGAGGCGTTCGCCGGCTCGCCCCCTACGGAATCTTCAGCCGCTGGCCGTCACGGATCAGATCCGACCTCAGCCCGTTGGCGCTCTTGATTGATGAGACCGAGCGCCCGTATTTCCGGGACAGGCCGTAGAGGGTATCGCCGCGCCGGACGGTGTGGTAGCGGGTGGAGGGTTTCGGTTTGGAACTCGACCGCGACGAAGAACTCCGCGAACTCGAGCTCGCGCTCGATCGGGACGAGCTGGCGGAGGCCGAGCGGCCGAAACGTTTCTCCCCGGCGGCGGCCCAGGATTCGACGTAGTTGCCGTCGGCGTCGAAGGGGAACTCGTACTTCGAAAGGTTGTCGACCGGGCGGCGGCTCGAGCCGGAAATCGAAGGGAGCGAGCGGCTGCTAGGAGTGCCGCAGCCGACGAGGGTCACTGCGACGGTCAGGAGAAGGGCGATTCGAGCGTGCTGGCGCATAGGGGAGGACGATAACACAGGCGGACGACGATTCACCGGTACGTTCGCGCGGGATGCGGGCGGAGGAGTCGCGGCAGTTTTTTTTGGGTTGTGGGCGTGCCGCCACGCCGTGAGGGTAGCACCCTGACGCCATGATTAAGAGAATTCTCATCGTCCTCGCCGCGCTGGTCATCCTGGGAGCGATCGCCCTGGTCGGCGGTCTCTACTGGGTCAAACAGAAGGTCGTCGCCCAGCTGGATGCCGCCACGCTCGTCCGCCAGATCGAAGAATCGAACAACTGCCGCGTGCATATCGGAGACGTCGCGGTCTCGCTGCTCTCGGATCCGGCGCGGCTGGAACTTACGGATGTCCGGTTCGTGCCGCGGGACGACCTGGCCGACAATGCCGTGCCGCTCGGGGAGCGGGGCGATCCTCCGCTGGTGGGACAGACGGGAATCCATTGCGAGAAGGCCAGTCTGGAGGTCGTTCTGGGTTCGCTGCGCAGCGGGCGCCTGGAGGTTCAGTCGATCACGATCGAAGGCGTGGTCGCGCGCACCGTCATCAGCCGGAAGGGCGAGAGCAGCCTCAACGCGTTCTTCGAGGCACCCCCGGGCAAGGAAGTCGCGGCGGCCGGCCTCCGGTTCCGCCCGGGGGACTTCCGAATGCCCGTGCCCGGTCAACAGTTCGTGGCTACGAGCAAGCCGGAGAAGGGCGAACTCGAGCGCTTCAATGCGGAGGAACTCCCGCTCCCGACGACCTTGGACGCGTTGCGCATCGTCGGTGGAAGGATCGAGTGCTTCATCGAAAGCACCGGGGGTATCGTGAGTCTCCACGAATTCAACGCCGCGCTCACCGAAGTCGATATCGACGCGAACCATCTGGCCGAGCACAACCGGGCGCACCTTTCGGTCGATGCCCAACTGGCGGTTGACGACGGCTCGCGCGAAAGGCGCTTCGCCAACCTGCTGCTCCACACCGATGGCGAGATCATTCCCTTCGAGGCCGCCACGGGCTATCTCAACCCCGAGATGGTCTACAAGATCACTCTCGGGAAAGGCTCGGTCATCGAGGAGATTCCGCTCCTCAAAGACCTGGGTGGCGACCTGAAGAAGCTCAGCGAGATCGGGGTGCACCTCGAGCAGCTCGGGCAGCGCCACGAACTCGCGGCCGACAGCGAGATGAGCCTCCGGATCTACGATGGGAAACTCGGTCTGGCCGAGCCCCTGGCGCTTCCGTTCCCGGTTTTTGCCCTGACCTTGAACCAGGGGAGCTGGGTCGAGACGGCGGAGAACACCCACCAGTTTGAAGGAAGGGTGGTGGCATCCGAGGAGTTGAGCGCCACGGCCGTTGCCGGTGTCGAGGCCTACGTCCGCGACAAGGCGGGGGATTCGATCGCTGAAATCGCCCGGGGCATGGTGATCGATCCGATGCTCGTCGAGGGGAGGGTCTCGCTGGATTTCGAATCCAAGGGAGACCTGTCGGATCCGAAGGTGAAGCTGGTCACGCCGTTGGCCGATATCGGCGACGTCCTCAAAAAAGTGGGCGGCGAGCTGCTCAAGAGCG
>CAZKYJ010000388.1:0-906 GCA_964556355.1 uncultured Verrucomicrobiales bacterium
GACCTCCGAACCGCGCTCCCGGCCGCGGAGAGACCGCACCGTCGGATCGTCCGCAGCCCCTCGCTCGCGTTCTCCCCCTCCCCCCCACCCGGCTACCCAAAACGCTGAAACCGCCATCCGGCCCAGCCCGTTCCCCCCACGTCATGACCTGCCCCCTCCTCCTCGCCGTCGCCACCCTACCCGTCCTCGCGCAAGCTTCGGCCGCCCAGGAGAACCTGGTGCGCAACGGCAGCTTCGAGGGCGGATTGCTCTACTGGCACGACCAGGAGAACAAGGAGATCGTCGAGGGCGGCAAGGTCGGGAACCACGCGCTCCGGATGAACGCGGGCTACTCGTTCAGCGCCCCCATGATGCTGGAGCGGGACACCGACTACACGATCAGCCTCTGGGCGCGCGCCATCGACGGAAAGGGCACGCTCGACATCGGGCTCCCGCCCATGGCCCGCGAAACGGCCAACAACGCCGGGCGAATCTACAGCCAGGGAGCGACCCACGATTTCGCCGTCAATACCGCGTGGCAACGCATCTCGACCACCTTCAAAACCGACGTCAAACCCACCGGGTTTTGGCCGCTCCCCAGCTATGGTGTTTTCCTTAATGCCGGCAAGGAAGGCGGCATTCTCGTCGATGGGGTCACCGTGGTGAAAGGGTCGGAGGGGACACCAGACTACGTCCCGCGCTCGATCATCGAGGTGGTGGCCGATCCCACCAACCTGCCCGGCTATGCCGGGGCGGCGGGGAACATGTATAAAAAGGGGGAAACGGCCACGCTCGATGGGCACGTCTCCAACCCCGGAGCCGGCCCGCAGCAACTGACCGTCCGCTGGCAGCTCATCGACTACGAGGGCACCGTGCCCCTCGCCGATCCCATCGATATCACGATCACCCTCGCCCCCGGAGAGACGG
>CAZKYJ010000388.1:916-5421 GCA_964556355.1 uncultured Verrucomicrobiales bacterium
CGCGCTGCCGCTGACCGCCACCGGGACCGTGCTGGCCAGGCTGAGCGCGCTCGCACCGGACGGCACGCGCCTCGATTCTTCCGACCTCCCCCTCACCTCGCTGCCCTACGAAAAAGCCGCGAGCTGGCCAAATCCCGAGGAACGCTTCGGCGGATCGTTCGCCGGGGGCGTCGAATGCCTCGAACGCATGCAGCGGATCGGCTTCGGCTGGACCCGCTGGTGGGCGAACCAAAAATGGCACGACTACGAACCCGAGGAAGGAAGGTACGAATGGTCGAACGACAAGTTTGAAGAAGCGTGGAAGCGGGGCATCTCGAACCACGTCGTCCTCTACGGCTGGCCGGAGTGGATCATGGACCGGGATCACCCGCTCCCCCGTGACATGCGCTGGACGGCCGACGATCCCCGTTGGACGGACCTCTCCGTGGAGACCGCGTGGGACCGCTACGTGAAAGCCGCGGTCGAAAACTTCCGCGGAAAACCGGTCATTTTCCAGATCGCCAACGAGCCCGGACACGACCGCTGGATGAAGGACGGCAACGACTTCGCGGACGAGTACGTGCGGTTCAACCTGCGCACCGCCCACCTGATCAAGCGGACGGATCCGGACGCCCAAGTCTCGCTCAACAACGTCTACCTCAACCCGAGCGCGGTGAACGGCCCGCTCTTGGCCTCGGGGGATCTCGGCGACTTCGATGTCTGGTCGTGGCACGACTACCACGCCGGGCGCCTCGGCGATGAGACGACGATGAAGCGCATGCTCCGGATGCTGGAGGATGCTGACGCCGAGCATCTCGAAGTGTGGTTCACCGAGGGCTGGGCGTTCACCAATACGCTAGTCGATCAGCCGATCGCCGCCACGGGACTCACCAGCGTGGAAAGCACGCATGCCATCATGAACTCGGTGGCCGAGATGACCGCGACCGGACATGACAAATTTGTCCTCTTCCACCTGATGTACGGCACCCACGGGATGAGCTTCTGGGACTACAGCGGCCCCGGGACGATGATCTACGACTGGTACAGCTACCCCACAGCGCTCGTCGGTGCGTGGAACGTCTTCAACCACCACATCGGTCTCAGTGAGCCGGCGGGTTTCATCCGCCCGCCCGGCGCGAACATCGCCATCTTCACCGACCGACGGAACGGCCGCGGCGTGATGATCGCCTTTGCCGACCCGAATGCAGGGGCAGAGGTGACCGTCCAACTGCCCGTCGGCGGGCTCAGCGCCGAGGACATCCAAGGCAACCCGGTTTTGCTCCCCGAAGGTAGCCTGGCCCTATCGGCTAGCGGACGCCCGGTGCTCCTCTTCACGGCCTTGGGCGGAAACGGGCAGGCGCTCTACGACGCGCTCGAACCGCTCGACCGCAAGCACCGCGGCTTCGTCCAAGACGGCGAGGGCGGAGCCAAGATCTATCGCCTCCCCGATGCCTGGGAGGGGGAGGAAGCCGGTAGCTCCGAGGGGAACCCTGCCACGAGCGGTGGGAAACCGGTCTGGCGCTTTGACCACCTGTTTCCGACCGACGCGATCATGCCCGCCAACTACAAGCCCATGATCTGGGGAAACCAGCGGTGGACCGCGCCCGATCACGCCCAGGGCGGGCACCCGAGCGCCGAACTCAAGGACGGCGTCCTCCGCATGGGCACCCTCGGCCCCTGGGGCGGCAACGAGTTCAACTACCGCAAGCAGGGCTCGCTCTCGTTCATCGTCCCCGAAAGCGGCGTCTTCCGCATCGAGCTGACCGCGAGCTCGCACCCCTGGGGCGGCAGCACCGCGAACGCACACCTCAAGGTGATGAAACGCGACGCACAGCGCGTCGGAGAGATTGGGTCGTTCGCTCTCGCCGCCGACAAAACACCCGTCACGGTCGATCTCGAGATCGACGCCGCGCTCGGGCATGAACTCGTCCTCCTGGCGGAAATGCCCGCCCACAACAACTCTACCACCCTCACCATCGAGGGGCTCACCATCACGAAGCGGTGAGCGCCTGCCCGGTCGGGCCTGTGGCGCGGGGGGGCGGAACGGACACGCGCGTCACGCAGCGCCCTCCGCCCCCCCGCGGCGAACCCCGTCCACCCCCTGCTTCGCCTACCGGTTCATTCGCGAGGGCATCGCTCGCAGCGGGGTCCTACTCGCAGGTGGCGCCAAGCACCTGGGATCCACCGGTCATCACCAGTTCTCCAGCGGTGACGACATTTCCGATGATCACGCTCGCCCCGGTGAGGGTGACCTTCGAGCCCGTATGGGTGGCGAAGATGATGGCCCCGGAGGTGAAATCGGATGAGCCCGTCCCGCCGAACTCGGAGGCGCCCGGCAGGAGATTGAAAATCACGTGCGAGGCCGGCAGGCCGCCGACGAGCCTCCAGGAACTTCCCCCCGACATGCTCACCTTTTTCGAGATGTTGATGACCACGTAGTCGTCCGCTCCCCCTTGCAGGGTCAGCACCGCTCCCCCCGACAGGGAGACCTCCTCGAGGGCGATCACGACTGCCCCCTCCGCTCCCGCCTGATCGGTGATGTCGATGGTCGTGCTCTTGTCGATCTTGCCGATGGTTCGGGTGGGGATGAGGGCGGCCGCCTCGGCCGATGCTTGGGCAGCGGCGACGGGCAGGCTCGAGAGGTCTACCGGGATGGGCACGATCGGGATGCCGCCACTGCCGAACTGATTGTCACCGCTGCCGGAGTTGCCCGTGACACCAGGGTGGATGTGGAAGGCGCCCGTCACGGCACCGTTGCTGATATCCCAGGTCGCGCCGGCGGCGACGGCCACGTTGCCATTCACCCCCGATTCGCTGTGGGAGAGGCGCAGTTTGCCCCCGCTCAGCAGCGTCGAACCGTAGTTGGGGAGCTGGCTCTCACAGAAGGTTTTAAACGGTTTCGGGACGGGAATGACCGCCTTTTCCACCGACGCGGAGGCCAGGGCACTATCCAGCCAATGGGGCGCAGTCGAGACGGCGAACGCTTCGATATGGCTGCCCTCCCGGTAGCTGGCCCGATCGAAGGTCAAGGCTCCCGTGTAGGCCGTCCACGGACCAGAATCGATCCGGTAGACCGTCTGGGATGTGTTGGCCGGATTCGTATTCGTGATCGTGGCGGTGATGGACTCGACCGTGCCGATGACGAACTGGGGATGGCTTAAGACGATCTGGGGAGCCTCCAGCGTCGCCGGGTTGATGCAGCCGTCGAAGGCGCGGCCGAAGACGGTCGGATCGCTGAAGCGGCAGAGGGTGATGCTGCTCTCGAGCTCGGCTCCAGCGGGTTCGGTGCCTGCCCAAGCGAATCGGGTCGAGCCACTGACCGAGAAGCCCGAGGCCATATCCGGGATGAGCACGAGGGTGTTGTTCCCTCCGTCTCCCTCGACGGAGAGGGTGTTCGCGTCAACGGGCTGGCCGTTGATCGAAAGCGATGAGATCTCGCTCTCCCTTCCGCTCCCGCCGTCCGCCGGGGTGGCGCCCACCGAAAGCCGGATGCCCTCCGGGTCGAACCCCGGCCCCGCCGCGACGGTCAGCGTCTTGACACCCGTGCCCGAGCCGGTGCTGTAGGTGATCCCCGACGCCGGGTTGTAGATAACGCTGAACGGGACATTCACGCCCGTTTCAACCAGGCGGTCCGCGGTCGCCAGAGCGACGCCGGTGCTGCCTTCCTCGAGCAGCATCTCGGCCACGCCACCGGACGCTCCATCCCGGTCGCCCGCCACCATGTGGAAGTTGAAGTAGTTCTGGGAGACCTTGGCGGAGGCGAGGATCGCGACCGGCTCCCGGTAGACGGCGCCGCCGTCGGCCGGACCGTCGGCCGACCCGGCGTGACCGAAAGCGAAGTCCCAGAACCGGCGGGTGGGCCGGGTATTGGAGAGGAAAGCAGTGACGCCGGTGTTGCCGTTCATGGCATGGATGCGGTGGTCGACAAACCCGTCGTCCACCACGGCGAAATAGTTCCCCCCCGCGTCGAGAACGAGCGCGGTGAGCGGCCGGTTCCCGGTGCTGAGCACCTGGAATCCCGAACGGTCCGGGATACTGTAGGAACACAGGCGCCCGGCCCCGTCGACGAAGCGCAGGGTGCCCTCGCTGTCCGCCACGATATCCCCGACGGCTCCGAGGTTGTCGACGTTGCCGGAGATGTCCGCCACCTTCTCCTGGCCGGATACCGAGCCATCGGTGGCGAAACGGATGCGGATCAGGTCGTCGCTGGAGGGCGCGATGTACCAGAGGCTATCACACCAGAAGGCGAGGTTCTCCGGGAGGGCCGCCGGGCTGTAGCTGAACCCTGGCGACTGGAGGCTGCCGAGATCCGCCGTGGCACCGGAGGCGAGATCGTAGCTCCCCAGGCGGAAGCTCGCTCCGGCATCCTCGACGAAGTAGAGGCGCCCGGCTCCCGGGTCGTGCGCCAGGCTGTTGAGCGGGAACGGGGCGTCGGCGGTCAGTTCCGTGCTGGTTCCGGTGTGGGCATCGAACTGGTAGATCGACCGGTTCCCCTCGCCCACCGCGCAGAGCGTGGGCACGGGGTC
>CAZKYJ010000389.1:0-2754 GCA_964556355.1 uncultured Verrucomicrobiales bacterium
CCCCTGCGCCGGGAAAGAATGCAAGCTGCTCACCCCCCGGCAGATCCGCGACCGCCTCTTCAAAGAGATCAAGACGAACGTTTCGCTCCAGGTTTCCGACAGCGACACCGCGGGAATCTTCAACGTGAGCGCACGGGGGGCGATGCAGATCGCCGTGCTCGTCGAGCAGATGCGGCGCGAGGGGTTCGAGGTGCTGGTCTCCCGCCCCATGGTCATCTACCACCAGGACGAGAGCGGGCGGAAGCTCGAGCCGTTCGAGACGCTCTACGTCGATGTCCCCGAGGAGCATGTGAACCCGGTGATGAAGAGCCTGAGCGCCCGGCGCGCCCAGATCGTCAACATGGAGGCCAAGCCCGCGGGAACCCTAATTGAGGCGATCATCCCGACCCGTGGCCTCATCGGGTTCGAGTTCGAGCTGCTCAACCTGACCAGCGGCCACGGCATCCTCAGCCACCTCTTCCACGAGTATGCGCCGCACTGCGGCGAGATCCCGACCCGGATCACCGGCACGCTCGTCTCGATGGACACCGGGCCGGCCACCCCCTATTCTCTCGCGGCGCTGGAGTCGCGCGGCAAGCTCTTCGTGGGCGGGGCGGACAACGTCTACGCCGGCCAGATCATCGGCGAGAACCCGCGCGCCGACGACCTCCCGGTAAACCCGACCAAGGAAAAGCATCTCACCAACCACCGCTCGAGCGGCGACGGCAAAGGGATCCAGCTTTCCCCTCCCACCCGGTTCTCGCTGGAGCGCGCCATCGAATACATCGCGGGCGACGAACTCGTCGAGGCGACCCCGAAGAACATCCGCCTCCGCAAGCGCATCCTCGACGCCAACGAGCGGAAGCGGATGGTCAAGCGCGGCGAGGGGTTGTAAGGAGCTTTCCCGATGCGCGAACTCGTCCTCACTCTCATCGGGACCGACCGCCCCGGCCTCGTCCAATCGGTTGCCCGCATGGTCGCCGATCACGGGGGGAGCTGGGTCGAAAGTCGGATGGCGCACCTGGCCGGACAGTTCGCGGGAATCCTCTCCGTGCACGTGCCCTCCGGGCGGGCGGAAGCGCTCGTCGAGGCGCTGCGTGATCTCGGCGACGAAGGTCTCAGTGTCACGGTGGCGGCGGAGCCGGAGGCCGGCGGGGTGTCGGGCGCCGGTCGTACCATCGTATTCGAACTCACGGGCCAAGATCGTCCCGGCATCGTGGCTCAGGTCTCGCGCCTGCTGGCCGCCCGCGACGTCAATGTCGAGGAGTTCAACACCCGCTGTGCCAGCGCCCCGATGTCTGGTGAGACGCTCTTCACGATCTCGGCAAAACTATCGCTGCCCGACGGTCTGACCACCGAGGACCTCCGAGCCGACTTCGAGGCTGCGGCCGACGACCTGATGGTCGATGTCTCGTTCGATGACGCGGGCTAGGCGCATCGTCTTGCGGGTCCGCTGCCGGCACCGGTTTGAAGGTGCGATCGGTTAGAGCCCGGATGGGGGTGACGCGGGAGCCGCTAATCGCTGCCGATGACCGTTTTTTCCCAACCGGCGAACGCGGGCATGGGGAGCCCTTCGGTCTCCCATCCGACCTGGTACCAGCAGGAATCGGCCGGTAGCCGGATGGCGGAGAATTGAAAGGTGCCGTCGCTGCTGAGGATCTCCGTGCGCACGTCGAGTTCCGAGGAGTCTTCCAGCGGGCGGATTCGGCAGTAGAAATCCATCGCCTCGGGCACGGCGCGGTCGAAGGTCGGTGTGACGGTGATCGCGCCGCCGTCGCCGCGGACGATATCGATGGACTCGAGTTTCGGCGTCCCGTCCAGCCACGGGCGGTTCTCCTCGACGAGGGCGCCGAGACGCCGGCGAAACCCGGCGCGGACGGCTTCGAGATCGTAGCCGCACGATTGGAAAAGATCGCGCCAGAGCGCCATGCCGGCGAGTTGTCGGTGGGCGTCGTCGCGCGCGAGCGCGGCGGCGAGTTTCCCCGGGGCGTCGCGCCCGTGGGACTCGACGAGGACTTCGACGAACAGTCGGCCGGCGGGGTAGACGAGGTTGGCGTCGCGCTTCTTGCCGAGCGCCTCGTTGTCGACCATCTCTTCGAAATGGATCTGGCCGAGGGCATGGAGCGCCGCCAGCCAGCGGTTCGAGGAATCGGTTTCGTCCCGCGGGCGAAAAAGGTCGTGCTCGTAGTAGCTGGCGGTGCCCTCGTGGAACCACCGGGCCGAAGGAAAGCTGTGGGCGAGCCGGCCGTCGCTCGCCCGCTCCAGGAGCACGTGGACGGTTTCGTGGGCGACGATCGCCAGGTTTTCCTCCGCCGAGTTGTCGCGGGGAAGTGCGAGGCGGACCTTGTTCCAGTAGGCCTGCCCCGCATTGTGCTGCATGATGGGCTGGGTGAGATCGACGTTGATCACCCCCTCCCGTTCCTTCGCGCCGAGGGATGCGACGAGTTCGTCGTAGGCTGCGTCGGCTTTCGTGCCGAGAGCGACGACGGTGTCACCATCCCGTTCCCAGTAGGCGAAATGGTAGTGATCGGTCTCCAAGGATCGCAATTCCCCCCGCTCGATGGCGGAATCGGTCACGGCTAGCCCGTCGAGGTATTCCCGTTCCTCGGCTTCGGGGTCAACGAACATCGAGCCGACGGTGCCAAACACCCCGATCCAGATGATGGGGATGAGGATTGCCGTGCCCCACTTGACCAGCTTGCCCCACCAGGTGCGATCGAGGAGGCGGGCGAAGCGGTGATGGGCATGCACCGGCTGCAGATCACCCTCCAGCCC
>CAZKYJ010000389.1:2764-5419 GCA_964556355.1 uncultured Verrucomicrobiales bacterium
ATCGACCAGGCGGCGGCGAGGCAGGCGGCGGCAATGGCGGTCCACGGAATCAGGATCCGCCACGCCACCACCCATCGACCGTCATGGATGTTGGGTTTGGCGGCGGCGAACGGGTTGAGCAGCGCCGAATAGGGGACATCGGCAAACCGGAGCCACAGCACGCCCCAGACGGCGATGCCGACGAAGAGGAGCGCCCATCGCCGGAGGAAGGCGAGGAGGATGGCGACCGAGAGAAAGCACACTCCAAGCCAGCCGTTGATGCCGACGGCGGTGGCCACGACGCCCCAGTCGACCGGTTCCGAGACCGACGTTCGTCCGAGGTGCTCGCAGGCGAGATAGAAGGCAGCGTCGACGGCGAGAAATGCCCAGAGCAACGCGAGGGCAAGCGACCATTTCGTCCAGAAGATGCGGGTGCGGGTGAGGGGGAGCGCATCCAGCAAGTCGAGCGTCCCGGATTCGCGTTCGCGCACCAGCAGCCCGGCGGCGGTGACGGCGGCCAAGGCGGCGAGGACGACGGCGGTGTAGGGCGTGGACTCGATCAAATTGGCGGTGCCGAGCTCGTCGAGAAAGTCGGTGAGGGCGCTTGCGACGAAGGAGATGGGGAGGAGGATGCCCCCGAGCGCGAAGAGCGGCCGCATGCTCGCGAGTTCTTTGGCGACCAGCGCCCAGGTCGCCCTCACGGTGCTGCCTCCCCCAGCGCGTGTTGCTCCCAGCGCTCGACCAGGGCGTCGAACCCCATTCGCGAGCTCGCTTCGAAAAGCGCAGGCGTCGGGTGGCGGAGGGCATCGATCGTCGCGCGGGAATCGGGGTAGGGCGGGCGTCCGAGCACACTGCCAAGAAATCGTGCCAGCGTGGAACTTCCCAACTCCGCCTCGATGGTCCGGATACCTGCCCACGCGACGGCATGGGCCCCGGCCTCGCCGGCCTCGCGTTCGAACCGGAGCCAGCCGTCGACCGTCGCGCGGGAGAACCCGTGTTCTTCGACGGTGGAGCGCGCGCGTTCCCGGAGGGCGGGGGCATCGTCGGGGTGCCAGTACTCGGCGAACCCGTCGAGTATCCAACGGGTGGCCTCGCGGTCGAGCCGACCGTGGCTCCGTTTCGCCAAGCTGCGCCGGATGACGTAGCGGACGAACGCCGGCTGGTCGTAGCCGGGGTTCGCGAGGTCGGCATAGAAGAGTGCGCCCTCCTGGTTCTCCAGCGCCGATTCCCGGAAGGTCGTCCCGTCCTCGAGGTCGGTGCGGTCGACGACGAAGACGGGAGGCCAGTCGTCGATCTGCAGGAATTCTCTCGCGCTGCCGAGCGTCCTGGCGAGTTCGGAGGCGAGGGCGATACTCCGGTCCCCCGGGGAGTCGGGGGCGGGGTGGACGCTGACCCGCACCCCCGCGCTTTCCTCCTCGACGGCACCGGGGAGCGCGAACGGCGTCGGCCGCCGCATGTCCCAGATGGCGCTTGCCATGACGAGAACGAAAACCGTGGCGCCCATGAGAATCTTTTCCCGGTGGGACATGGCCTCGCCGAGCCGGGCGGCGATGGAACCTTCCCGCACCAGCGCCATGAAGAAGGAGATGGCGGAAAGTCCGACGACGATCGCCGCGGTCCAGAGGAGGGGCGCGACGGGGAGCGTGTCCCGTTCGAACCCGAATCGGTTCGTGTCGACCAGCCGGAACGGTGGGAACTCGGTCAGCGGGAGCGAGAGGATGCTCGCGCAGTAGAGCGCCCCCCAGCCGACGAGGATCAGGAAGGGGATCCGGTAGCGGCCCAGGAACCCAATCATGAAGAAAAAAACGAAGACGAAGGCCGACCAAGCGACCGTTCTCGCGGCGAGGATCCCGGCGAAGCCGGGGGTCTTCATCTCCCCGACCGCGCCGAATTTCCACGTGAGCACCAGCGCCCCCAGGCCGAACCCGACCATCGCGATGATGCCGATGACGAATTTGACGGCGACCATCCGCCACCGGGGGAGCGGGAGCGCCTCGAGGAAGAGTTGGGATTTCTGGCGGAACTCGGTGGCCACGAGGAGGTGTCCGACGATGATGCCGGCGATGGGGAGCAGGAAGACGAGCGCGATGCCCAGCGCCTGGAAGTCGCTGCCCGCCATGCCGCTGCTCCCGATGGCACGCTGGACGACGTGGCAGCCGCCCACGACGAGGGCGCCGACCACGAGCAGGGCGGTGCCGTGTTGCCGGAGCTCTTTGAGTACGAGCGCGCGCGTCATCTTCTCCCGCTTAGAGCCGGCCGGTCGAGACCCCGGCGCAGGCGATGAAGATGTCCTCGAGGGGGAGCGATTCGATCATCGTTCCGTCCGGCCAGCGCGCGTTCCCCCAGCGCAGGGGCTCGGCCTTGGCGACGATGCGGTGGCGGGAATCGGTGGCCGCCTCCTCGCGCCACGTCTCGAACCCGTCGGGGAGCGGTCGCAGCGCAACGGGGCTGTTGATCCGCCTGACGCGTTCGCGGAGGGCGGGGAGGGCGCCCTCGTAGCGCAGCTTCCCCTGGTGGATAATCCCGACGCGGTCGGCGGCGCGTTCGACCTCATCGAGCAGGTGGGTGGAAAAAAAGGTGGTGCGCCCGTGCTCGCGCGCCTGGGTGGTGATGATCTCCAAGAACTCCCGTCGGGCCACGGGGTCGAGCCCGGCGGTGGGTTCGTCGAGGATGAGC
>CAZKYJ010000390.1:0-1502 GCA_964556355.1 uncultured Verrucomicrobiales bacterium
CCGATCGCGAGGCAGGCACGGTCGAGGGCATCTTCGAGATCGCCAACCCGGACGACCAACTCCGCCCCGGCCTCCGCGCAGAATTCTCCCTCGTCGTCGCCTCGAGGGACAACGTGCTCGCCGTCCCGCGGGAAGCGCTGCAAGGCGATCCCGCCAACCGCATTGTCTTCGTCGAAGACTTCGATCTTCCCAACGCTTTCGTCAGGGCCCCCGTCCAGGTAGGCGAGCAGAACGATACCCACATAGAGGTTCTCAATGGACTCTTCCCCGGCGATGAGGTCGTCACCCGTGGGTCGTACTCGCTGGGGTTCGCGGGCGGCGGCACCATCTCGCTCAAGGAGGCACTCGATGCCGCCCATGGCCACGAACACGCCGAGGACGGCTCCGAGCTGCCCGACGGCCAGTCGGCATCGGGTGGCGACCACGGCCACGACCACGCCACCCACCCCCCTTCCGGATCCGTCTCGGACACCGTTCTCATGGTCTACGCGGCGGCCGTTTCGCTCGCCCTGATTATCGTCTCGCAGATGCTCTGGAAAAAGCGCGCCGCCTGATCTTTCGATGCTCAACGCCCTCATCCGGTTCAGCCTCGCCCAGCGCGCCCTCGTGCTGGCGTGCGCGCTCGTCCTGCTCGTGCTGGGGCTCAAAAAGACCCTTGAGCTTCCCGTCGACGTCCTCCCGGACCTGACCAAACCCACCGTCACGATTCTCACCGAAGCGCCCGGCTACGCCCCCGAGGAGGTGGAGACGTTGGTGACGATCCCGTTGGAGAACGCCCTCATGGGGGTTACCGGGGTCAGCAGGCTGCGCTCGGTGAACGATATCTCCCTCTCCCTCGTTTTCGTGGAGTTCGATTGGGGCACCGATATCTACCAGGCGCGCCAGTTCGTGCAGGAGCGGCTCACCGGCGCCGTCGAGATCCTTCCGGAGGGAGTGACCCCCTACATGACTCCCGTGGCCTCGCTCATGGGTGACATCATGATGGTCGGGCTGCGGGACGCCACCGGAACCACCAGCCCGCGCGAGCTCCGCGTCCTCGCCGACTGGGTGGTCGGACGACGGTTTCAGGCGATCCCTGGCATCGCCGAAGTCCTGAGCATGGGCGGCGGCATCAAGCAGCTCCAGGTCCAACCTAACCCGCAGGCCATGCTCGCCATGGGCGTCACTTTCGAAGAGCTGCGGGAAGCCGCCTCGGAGGCCGTCCGCAACACCACCGGCGGATTTCTCACCGAGCGTGACCAGGAGATCATGGTGCGCAACCTCGGGATGACCACCGACCTCAAGGCCCTCGGCGACGTCGTCGTCGCCTACCAGAACGACCGCGCCATCCGCCTGCGCGACGTCGCAACGGTGGCGTGGGACATCGAGCCGCAGCGGGGTGATGCCGGCCTCGGAACGAAAGTCGGCGCGGCTCCAGGTGCTCCGGTGAAAGGCGACGCCGGGGTCATCATCAACGTCCGCAAGTCACCCGGTTTCGACACCATCGCACTGACCACCGAGGT
>CAZKYJ010000390.1:1512-5413 GCA_964556355.1 uncultured Verrucomicrobiales bacterium
GGCCATCGGCGACCTCCAGGAGTCGCTGCCCGCAGGGGTCGATCTCGTCATCCTCTACCGGCAACGCGACTACATCGATCTCTCGATCGGCAACCTCCAGGAAGCGCTGCGCGACGGCGCCATCATGGTCTC
The DNA here is from genome assembly GCA_964556355.1 of uncultured Verrucomicrobiales bacterium. Taxonomy (GTDB): domain Bacteria; phylum Verrucomicrobiota; class Verrucomicrobiia; order Verrucomicrobiales; family DEV007; genus CAZKYJ01. The sequence continues at coordinate 1,645 of CAZKYJ010000390.1, forward strand.
CATCGTCCTTTTCCTCTTCCTCTTTAATTTTCGCGTCACCTTTATCACGCTCACGGCGATCCCGCTCTCGCTGGCCATCACTATCCTCGTCTTCGACCTGCTGGATCTGAGCGTCAACTCGATGACCCTCGGCGGCCTCGCCGTCGCCATCGGCATGGTGGTCGACGATGCCATCGTCGATGTGGAGAATGTCTACCGCCGCCTCCGCGAGAATGCCGCCCTGGCAGGACCGCACCCGCGCCTCGAAGTCATCGCCCGCGCCTCCGGGGAGGTCCGCTCTTCCATTTTCTACGCCACCGTCCTCATCATCCTCGTGTTCGTCCCCCTCCTCGCCCTCAGCGGCGTCGAAGGCCGGCTCTTCACGCCGATCGCCATCGCCACCATCGTCAGCATGGGGGCTTCCTTCGTCGTATCGCTCACGGTCATCCCCGTCCTGAGTTCCTATCTCCTCAAACCAGAACCAGGCAAAGAGCATCGCGATGGATTCGTCGTCCGTGCGCTCAAGGCCGCCTTTGAAGCGACCTGGCTCCGCCTGTCCCTATCCCAGCCACTCACGCTCTTGGCGATCACGGCCGGGCTCCTCGTATTCTCGTATCTCACCTACACGAAAATGGGGGGCAACTTCCTCCCCCCGTTCCGCGAGCCGACCGCCGTCATCGCCATGACCACCGCTCCGGGCACCTCGCTGCGCACCACCACCGAACTCTCCCGCACGGCCCAGGACCTCCTGCTCCAGCTCCCGTCCGTCGAGACCGTCGGCTACCGCGTCGGGCGCGCCGAGCGGGGCGACCATGTTGTCCCCGTCTCGACGGTGGAGTTCGATGTCGAGTTCACCGAGGAAGGCGAGGCCGACCGGGAGGCGACCCTCGCCGAACTCCGCGCTACGATGAACAGCATCCCCGGCACCTTCAGCGCGATGAGCGGCCAGCTCGCCGACCGGGTCGGGCACATGCTCAGCGGGGTGTCCGCAAAGGTCGCCATCAAAATCTACGGGCCGGACCTCGCCGAGCTCCGCCGGCTCGGCGAGGCGGTGGCCGCTCTGGCCAGGGGGATCCCCGGCCTCGAGGAAGCGCGCACCGAACAGCAGGCACCCATCCCGCAGCTCCGGATCGAGGTTGATCGCCAGCGCGCCCTCGCCTACGGGGTGACCCCCGGCGACCTCAACGACGATCTGGCCGCCCTCATGGGGGGTGAGACCGTTGCCGAAATCTACGAGGGACAGCGCGTCTACGACCTCGTCATCCGACTTCCCGGAGAGTGGAGGGAGAACCCCGAACGGCTCGAAGACCTCTACATCGATACCGCCAGCGGGCAGCGCATCCCCCTCAGCTACGTGGCCGACCTTCGCCAGGCGACAGGGCCCAACACGATCCTCCTGGAGAACACCCTGCGCCGCTTCGTCGTCTCCATCAATCCGACGACGACCGACCTCAATGCGGTCGTCGAACAGCTCCAGAATGCGGTCGCCGAAAACCTCACGCTCCCCCAGGGCTACACCATCGCTTTCGAAGGGGAGTACCAGGCGCAGCAAGAAGCCACCCGAACGATCGCCATCACCTCCGCCATCATTCTCGTCGTCATCGTTTTCCTCCTCTATGGCTACTTCCAAAGCTTCGCGTTCGTCCTCGTGGTGCTGACCAACATCCCGATCTCACTGATCGGGGCCGTCCTCTACACGAGATACACGCTCGACAACATCAGCATCGCCACGCTGGTCGGATTCATCGCCATCACCGGCATCGCCGCCCGAAACAACATCATGATGCTGTCCCACTATCTCCACCTGATGCGCCACGAAGGGGAAGAGTTCTCCCAGAAGATGGTGATTCGAGGGACCCTGGAGCGGGTGGCGCCCGTCCTCATGACGGCTCTCTCCGCGGGCATCGCGCTGATCCCGCTCGTCCTCGCCGCCGACGAGCCGGGCAAGGAGATCCTCAACCCGGTGGCCATCGTCATCATCGGGGGACTCCTGAGCGCCACCGTCCTCGGCCTCGGGATCACCCCCGCGATATTCTTTAACTTCTGTCGTCGCGCCGCCGAGCGCTCGGTGGCGCGACGGGCGCCTGCCACCCAGTAATCCAGGGCCGATGTCCCACCACGACCACCACCACGGGAGCACCGGAAACCTCAAGGTCGCCTTCTTCCTGAATGCCACCTTCACCCTCGTCGAGATAGCCGGAGGGCTCTACACCAACAGCATCGCGATCCTCTCCGATGCCCTGCACGATGCTGGCGACACCGCCTCGCTCGGACTCGCTTGGTACTTCGACCGACTCTCACGCAAGGGGCGCACCCCCCAACACACCTACGGATACAAACGCTTTCGCCTCCTCGGCGGGCTGGTGACTGGCCTCGTCCTCGTCATCGGGCTAACCGTCGTCCTCTACCACGCCGTCGCCCGCCTCCTTTCGCCCGAGGCGGTCGATGCCGGCGGCATGGCCATCCTCGCTATCCTGGGAATCGTCGTCAACGGCGCGGCCGTCCTGCGCGTCCGCCAAGGAACCTCACTGACGGAGAAGGTGGTGAGCTGGCACCTCCTCGAAGACACCCTCGGCTGGGCGGCTGTTCTCGTCGGGGCCCTCGTCATGACTCGATGGGATATTCCGATCCTCGATCCCATCCTCTCTATCGGCATCTCGATCTTCGTCCTCTGGAACGTCGCCCGCAACCTGAAGGACGTTGCCGCCGTTTTCCTCCAGACGACCCCCGACGGATTCGACATCGACGCGATCGAACGCCAGATTGCCGAGCTCCCCCGTGTGCTCGCCAGCCACCATAGCCACAGCTGGTCACTCGACGGCGAGAGCCACGTCTTCTCAACGCACCTCATCATGCACCGCGCCACCACCCGCCAACAGATCGTCGCGGCGAAGGAACACCTGCGCTCGCTATTGAATAGCCACGGCTTCGAACACGTCACCATCGACATCGAGCTGGATGGCGAACCGTGTTCGGCACCAACCTCTCACCCATAACTCCAACAAACTCACAATACCACCATGAAACCCACCCGGCTACTGCTTCCCATTCTCGCCCTAACAAGTTATGCCGCTGTATCTTGCTCGGACCACGATCACGATCACGATCACGGCGACCATGACCACGCCGCCGCCCACACCGAGGATCACGGCGACGAGCACGACCACGGCGACGAGGATCACGGGCATCACCACGCGGGCGAGGCCGGCCCCAACGGCGGACGGGTCATCGCCTCGATGGAGCCGCACCTGGAGTTCCTGGTGACCGGTGACCGCAAAGTCCAGCTCACGGCCTTGGACGACGACCTCAAGGCCATCCCGCTCGGGACGCTGGGCGCAAGCTTGACCGGCGGGGACCGATCGAATCCGACGCGCATGACATTCGCCACCGAGGGCAACAGCCTGATCTCGGACGTTGCATTCCCTGAGGGCAATGACTTCCCGGTGATCCTCCAGGTGAAAACGGCGCCGGATACCGAACCGGCGACGGAGCGCTTCAACCTCAACCTCGCCGAGTGCCCGGACTGCGAGAACCTCGAGTATGCCTGCACCTGCGACCATGAACACTAGCGCCTCGATCGGTGGACTTCGGCACGTTTTCGATCAGCCTGGCGGTCAAGGACATCGCCGCCTCACAAAGCTTGTACGAGAAACTCGGTTTCGAAGCCGTCGCTGGAGATAGCGCCCAGAACTGGCTGATCCTCCGCGACGGCGACCACACGGTCGGGCTTTTCGAGGGGATGTTCGAGACGAACATCCTCACCTTCAACCCCGGCTGGGACAGGAACGGC
>CAZKYJ010000391.1:0-5410 GCA_964556355.1 uncultured Verrucomicrobiales bacterium
ATGAAATGCTGCGAAACCGGCTCGGCGGCGGCGGGCGGGACAGGTGGCGTCGGCGGCAGTGCCGGTGGCGGAACGAGCCGGCGCGTGGCCGGCTGGGTCACCAGCTTACAGAGACTTTTGATGGGTCTGGGCAGGGGAACGCGCATCTCTTCCTATTCGTAGCGGGCGCCCAGCCTGTCTTTATACCACCGGTAGGTCGCGTTCAGCCCGTCGGCCAAGCTGACCCGCGGACGGCAGCCGGTGAGTGCGATGAGCTTGCTGACGTCAGGACACCGGCGCTCCGGGGACCCCGGGGTCGCCGGGAGCTCCCGTATCTGAATGTCTTTCCCCATGGTGGCGGCGAGCGTACGGACGAGGTCGCGGATGGCGATTTCCTCATCGGCGTTCCCGATGTTGATGGTCTCGAACGCGGTACGGTCGGATTCGGCGCAGGCGATGGTGGCGTGGACGGCATCGGCGATGTAGCAAAAGGCACGGGTGTGGCCTGCGGACGGGACGGCGATCTCCGAGGTCTCGGCGATCTTGCCGATGGTCTCCGGGATCACGTGGGCAAAGCCCATGCGAGGGCCGTAGACGTTGTGGAAGCGGACGTTGGTGACGGGCAATCCGTGGGTCTTGCCATACTGGAGCCCGATGGCTTCCCCGGCGATCTTGGTCAGGGCGTAGGACGTTCGGGCGTCGGCCAGATTGTCGATTGTCAGCGGTGTCGATTCCGGCGTAGGCACCGCCATGCCGTGGTGGCGGAGCGTTCCGGCGTAGACCTCGCTCGTCGAAGAGAACAGCACCCGCCGGAGCGCCGGGGCGCGGCGCAGGTGCTCGAAGAGATTGATCACCGAGAGGAGGTTCACCCGGAATACCTGGTCCGGGGTCTTTGTCACGTGCTTGACCCCGATGAGCGCCGCCAGGTGGTAGACGTAGTGGACGTCGGCGGGAAGTTGCGCCACCTGGTGGGGGTCGGTGAGATCGACCTCCAGCAGATCGACGTTTGGCGCGGCCAGGAGTGTTTCTAGATCCGGGTCCCGCCGGCCGCGGCTAAAATTATCGACGACGACGATGTGGGTGCGATCACGCCGGGCGAGCTCGGTGGCGAGGGCACAGCCGACGAAGCCTGCCCCTCCCGTAACGAGGATTTTCGTAAGTTCGCTCATGGGTGATGGGTGGCCCAGTGCCCCCGTCCGGTTCCGATGACTTCGAGCCCGGCCTCGGTAAAGTCTCGTCGCTGTTTGTCCGAGAGAACCCGGTTGGCATCGATGACGAATTCGGCTCGGGGGCAGAGGAGCAGCCACTCCTCGGCATCGCGTTGGGCGAAGTCTTGGTGGCCGACCAGGAAGAGGAGTGTGTCGACGGGCGAGAGGTCGATGCTTGGGAGCGAGTCCGGGAGCGGGAGCCCCTTTTCGGGCCAGTAGCGAATATAGGGGTCGAACACTTTGACGTCCCCGAACTCCCGCTGGCAGAAGTCGTAGACGAACTCGCTCGGTGAGAACCGGGTGTCGGCCACGTCGTTGAGATACGAGACCCCAAGAATAAGTGCGGTGCGCCGGTGCCGCTCGGCCACCGAGTGGCTGATGAGGCGGCAGGTGAACTCGGGCATCCGGTCGTTAATCGAAACGGCCGCGACCGATTGGGGCATCTCCCCCGGCCCCCCGAAGAACTCGCGCTGCGACCAGTTGGCGAGCAGCGAATCTTTCGTCAGGCAGTAGCCTCCGACGCCGAGGCCTGGTTGGCGCAGGTTGCTGTGGGTGGGGCGCATGCGGATGGCATCGATCACCTGAAAGAGATCGACCCCCGCGAGGTGGGCGAACTCGGTCCACTCTTGGATGAAGGCGATATTGGTGGCGCGGTAGGCATTCTCGAGAACCTTGGCGGTCTCGCTGGCCGTGGTGGAGTGGAGTTCGGTGAGCGGAAACCTTTCGGTGTCGATGTAAGACTCGAGAAACGTGCGGGCGCGCCGTGCGGAATCGGGATCGATACCGGCGAAAACCCGATGGAATCGGGTGATCGATTCGAGGTAGCGGGCCCCGGGCATGACCCGCTCGGGGGCGTGGGCGATGGCGATCCGCGCGGGATCGAGCCCGCGGCGTGCCAGCGCCTCGCGGAACAGCGGGGCGACCACCTTGGCCGTCGTGCCGGGAGGGACGGTTGTTTCGACGACGATGAGCGCGTCCTCGCGGACGGATTCGGCGACGGTGGTGAGCGCGGCGATCCAGGCGGGGAGGTTGACACTACTGCTGCCCAGGTCTCGGGCATCCTTGCGGACGTCGAGATTGATGTCGATGACGACGACATCGGCCAGGGCGTAGGCGGTGGCGTTGCTAGTCGCCGTGAGGTTGCCGCGCTCGTGTCCCTGGCGGATGGCATCGGCGAGCGAATGGTCGCCCGAGTCGACCGGAGGCTCGCCGCGGCGGATCTTGGCTATTTTCCAGTAGTTGGCAGGGTCGGCGCAATCGACGCCCACCACGTTGTAGAGCGGCCTCCCTCCTTCGTCGCAGGCGCGGGCGAGGGCGGCTACCATCGCGCTCCCCACGAAACCGATACCCTGAACGGCAACGGTTTCTCGCGAGCGATCGGCAAATGCACGCAGCCGGGCGGCCTCCTGCTCCCCTTCGTCGGAGATGGGGAACGATTCTCCCGAGGGGGATCTCGAATCGCGGGTGGTGAGGGTGACCATGGGCTAGCAGAGAATCTCCGGGTGTTGCGTGTGGGGGCGAAAGACGATCGGATGCCGGTGGAACCGATCGCTGCCGTGCTCCTTGTGCCACCCGGCCGTCAGCGCGAAGGCGCGATCCCGGGCATGATTGGACCCGGGGACCGCCGGCGTGCGTGCCCGGTTGCTCGCCGTCTCGACACACGCGCCTACCCGGCGATGCCGTTCGGCTCGTGCGGACAGTAGATCACGGGAGCACCGGCGTATTGGAGCGTGCTCGAAAGGGGAGGGCGTCATCGAGGGTGATGGGGAATTGGTCGTCGTCCGGTAGATAATGCCACGCTTGCCGTGAGTTTATGTTATAATCAGTAGGAAAATAACATTAACCATACTATTTACAATGGGAAAGGTGAAGCGAGTGATGGCGCGGGGGAGGCTCCAGGCTTGGGAGGGGGCGCGATGGGGATGAGTCGGTTGGTGGGGAAGCTGGGGCGCCGGGGCGCGCGCCTTGGGCACTTTGCCGTGACGCGTCGCGGAGCCAACGGAGGTATCCTCTTGTACCACCGGGTGGCGCAGCCAGATGGTGATCCGTTCGGCCTGTGCGTGAGCCCCAAGAACTTTGCCGAGACTCTCGATCGCTTGAAGGGGTGGGGGAGGTTCCTCTCCGTGGGCGAACTCGTGCGCCGGCAGCGCGATGGGACGCTCGAGCCGCGATCGATGGCGATCTCGTTTGATGACGGGTTTGTCGACGTGATTGAGAACGGGCTGCCCGTCCTCGAGCGCCTCGGCGTGCCGGCGACGATCTACTGCATCGCCGCAGGTCTGGGACAGCCGGTCTGGTGGGATCGGTTGCGGGCGGCGGTGTCGGACGACGCCGAATTCTCCCGCGAGTATACCCGCCTGCTAGCGCTCCCGGCGACCGCGCGGGACGAGGAGATCGGGGCGATGGCGACGGATCGACCGACCTCCGGGTTGCCCAGGCTGATGGACGAGCGCGAGCTGGCCGGCGCGGCGGCGCATCCACTGTTGTCAGTCGGGGCCCATTCCGTGACCCATTCGCGGCTGGCTGCCCTGTCCCCGGCCAGCCAGGCGCGGGAGATGCGCGAATCGCGAGCGCGGCTGGCGTCGATTGCCGGGGACGACATCCGTTCCTTCAGCTACCCGTTCGGCCTCTGGCGCCGGGATTTCACCGCCACCACCGTGGCCTGCGCCAAGGAGGCGGGCTTCGATCATGCGCTGGCGGCCGACTGGGGGGTCGTCAACCGCAGGTCAGACCGCTATCGGTTGCCCCGGCTGTGGGTTCACGATCATTCGGCAGACCGGATCGAGCGCCGGGTGAGGCGATGGCTGGGCTGAGCGGATGCTGGCGCTGGCGCACCCGCACCGAGCTGCCTGTCTCGCGGTCAGAAACCACGCCGACCACGTAGATGAGCCAGAGGAAGCCGATGGTCGATGGGCCAAACGAATCGCTGAGCTGGCTGCAGACCACGTAACCGATGGCGCTGATGTAGAATACGCAAACCCGCCGGTCGGCCTCATTTTCCGGCAGCCGGAAGATCGACACGACCTTGCGCAGGCACCGCCAGCCGATGGCCAGGCAGAGCAGGGCGACGGCCGCCGCGCCGAAGAGACCGATCCCTTTGAAATAGTCGAGCACCAGATTGTGGGCGTGGGACAGCCCGAGCACCTTCTCGCCCGCCCCGCTGCCGACGAGCCAGTGGCGCGTCCCCTGGTCGATCGCCTCCTGCCACAGGAGTTTGCGGCTTTGGATCGAGTGGTAGTTCGAAACGCCGCTCCCCGAGATCTGCCGCAGCCGGCTGCCGATTTCGGGGTCGATCCGGTCCGCGATCCCCAGCCCGAAGGTGGCCAAGAACACGCCGCTACCGAGGATGGATGCCAAGATAAGCGTAGCCCTGCCCAAGCTGAGACGGCGGATTTGCAGGAGGAAAAATGTCGCCCCCCCGGTCACCACGCTCATGCCGAGGGGAAACTTCGATCCGGTACGGAAGAGCGTGTAGAAGCAGGCGAGGAGAAGTCCGGCCCACGCAAACTTCACGAGCCGACCTCTGGCCAGCTCGGTCTCGGCAACGAGGATGGGCATGATCGTTCCCATGGCGATGGCGCACTGAATCGGGTTCTCAAAAAGGGCGCGGAACCGGTAGGATTCGAAGAAGACACCGGCAAGCGACGGGACGGCGGTCACCGCCGCCATCGGCAGGAGACAGAAGACCACCATCCCGGCAACGAGACCGCGGCCGATCCATTGCGGGAGGTTCGCGTTGCGCTGATGGGCCGCCACACAGCCGATGACCAGCATGAACGGGAGCAGGCAGGGGAAGATGATCCGCGCGCTGCGCACCGGGGCGTTGCTATTGCTGATCGAGAGGAAACTCAACGCCGCCATGACCGCCACCAAGACCAGCTCGATCCGCAGCCCCCGGAGACCCCGCCAAACCGCCCCGCGCGAGAGCTTCACGGTGAGCGGAAGCAAGAGAAAAAGCGCCGGTGTAACCAGCGACAGTGCCACCGGTCGAACTGTCCATAGGCTGCCCATGTAGATCAGGAATGGTACGGCGACGATCCACCCAGCCCGGCTCGTGGATCGGACGAGCGCCATCGCTTTCGCCAATGTGATACTTACCATAATTCTCTAGCACACGGAACTTATCAATTCTGAGAAAGTATTTTTAATGAAATTCAGAATTGAAAAATTTTCTATGATTTAGATTGCCTTTCCCTAGAGTTTATTTATAATACGATAAAACA
>CAZKYJ010000392.1:0-5382 GCA_964556355.1 uncultured Verrucomicrobiales bacterium
CGACCCCCACCAGAACGACCGCTTCGGCCAGATGCAGCTCAGCCTTCGCGCCATGCTGGAACGCGACGCCTTCGTGCTCGGACTCGTCTGCTCCCAGCATCGCATTCCCGTGGCCGTGCTCTACGGCGGCGGTTACAACCGGCAGTCCGGCCACACCGCCCGGCTCCACCGCAATACGGTGGCCGCAGCCAAGTCGGTCAGCGCAAAAATCCTTCGCCGCCGCCCCGTTATCGCCCATTGATAGCCGACTCCCAGCCGCTATGGGTTCCGCAATGAAATCCCTCGCTGCCTTCCTGCTTACCGCCACCGCCGCCCTCGGGCAGATCGTCGACCCGACCCTCGAAGACGTCGCCTATAGCGATGACCACGAGGCTCAGAAACTCGATGTCTACCAAGCGAAGTCCGACCAGCCCGTCCCCGCGATGATTTGGATTCATGGCGGCGGTTGGAGGGCGGGATCGAAGGATCAGATCCCGGCCTGGCTCGCGCTGGCCGTGCGGGGCGGATGGCTGTCGGTCGTCAGCGTCGAGTACCGGTTCACCGATGTCGCGACGCACCCGGCCCAGGTCGAAGACTGCCTCCGGGCGGTCCAGTTCGTCCGGCACCACGCCGCGGAGTGGAACATCGACCCGTCACGCCTCGGCGTCGCGGGCGGCTCGGCGGGCGCCCACCTTTCCCTCTGCGTCGCCCTCCGCGACGACGTCGCCCAGGCGGGGGCGGAGGACCCCGTCGAGCGCGAGTCCTCCCGCGTCCTCTGCGCCGTTTCTTTCGCCGGCCCGACCGATTGGTCGCTGCTGGACGGTGCCAAGGATCCGCATCCCGGATATCGACAGATCATCGGCCACCGCCCGGACGTGCCTGCAGCCGAACTCGACGCCGCCTTGAAAACGGACGTTTCGCCGATCAGCTTCGTCACCGATGATGACCCTCCGCTGCTCCTGGTGCACGGGGACGCCGACACCATCGTCCCCCTCCGCCACGCCGAGGTGCTGGACGCGAAGGCCGACGAAACCGGGATCGAATCCGAGCTCTTCGTCATCGAAGGCGGCGGCCATGGCGTCATGGGCGACCCCGGCGGCACCCGGCGCGCGAGCGCGTTCGTCCGGGAACATCTGGCTACTTCCGGGCGCTAGGGACGACGCGCTGCGGACATTCGGGCTCCGGCTGCCCTTGCGGGATGCAGTCAAGATTTGCACCCTGACCCCAATTTGGCAGGACGGAGGTCACTCCGGCCACCCGCCCTCGGTCAGCACGTCGCCGGTCACCAGCTTCGTTGGATCGAGCACCAGGTGCCGGACTCGCTGGCGGTTCCAGGTGTAGCTGAGGTGGATCAATCCATCGCCGCCCTGGATCATGGCGGGGTAGGAGAACTCGCCTTGATCCGCCTGTTCGATCACGGCGACGGCATTCCACTGCCTCCCGTCACCGCTGGCCGCGAGGTGGATGGCCTGTCGCCCCTTCGCGAGGTGGTTGTAGAGCAGGAGATGCCGGCCGTCGGCGAGGGTGAGGGCTTCGATGCCCGAGTTGTTGTTGGGCAGGCCGGATTCGACCAGCGGCGACCAGGTTTCGCCGCCATCGGACGAGTCGTTGGTCACGATGACACCATGGCCTTTCGTCCGGTAGAAGGCCTGGATCCGCCCGTCGGGATGGGTGATGAGCGTCGGCTGAATGACCTGGAACGCCTGGTCTTCCGGCTCGAAACGCGACCACTCGCCACCTTCGAGCTTTTCAAAGTGGAAGCGCCAGTCGCCGCCGTGCTCGGTCGACGACGGACAGAGGAGAGCACCGCCCCCGAGCAGGATCGGCTTGGAGCGCACGGGACCGTCGATCCCCTCGGGGAGCCGCACCGGCTCCTGGAACGAACGGCCCCGATCGTGGCTGACCATGACCTCGCCCCACCATTCCTGCGGGTTGGGGCCGACCTTGAAAAAGATCTTCACGTCCCCGTCACCCGGCTCCTGCCAGAGGACGGGGTTCCAGCAAGGGTAGCGCAGGTCCGTGTGCTGCACGCCGTCCGCCCAGACCCGCGGCCCGGACCAGCCCCGGCCGTCATGGTAGCTCGACCAGATCCGCACGTCCGGATTCTTCTCCTTGGTGCCGCCGAACCAGGCGGCCACCAGACCGCGGGAGGTCTCGACCAGCGTGGAGGCGTGACATTCTTTATGCGGCGCCTTGGTGAAAATGAAGCCCTCGCTGACCAGCCCAGGAAAGCGTGGCTGCACCGCTTCAGGCTCCCGTGCCTCCATCTGTTCTCGGGTATAGCTCACGCAGTCGTTGTGGTTGATAAAATAGATCCGGCCGTTCTCCGATCCGACTAGCAAGTCCGGTTTGCCGTCCCTGTCGAAGTCACTGACCGTCGGGCTGCTCGTGTGCCCGGCCACGTTGCGGCGGGCGAGATCCCCGACTTTTCTCATGACGACGCGCCCGTCGCCGGCATCCCGGCAATTGCGCCACCAGGTCGCGTTCTGCGAGTTTGTTAGGATATCGTCGCGCCCGTCGCCATCCCAATCGACCACCGCGAGTTTCACGCGCCCGGAGCCCCCGGCCGTGGACGGGTTGAGGCGGATCGGCTCGAGGTCCTCGTCGAGGAAGATCCGCGTCTCCGCGCGCGCGCGGCTCTGGCAGCTCAGGTAGCCCTCCTGGTCGAGGATGACCAGATCGAGCTGGCCGTCGCGGTCGAAATCGGTGGCCAGCGGCGTCGTCCGCCACTGGGTTTGGAGGTTCTCGGCGAGCGTCTGCCACCAATAGAACGAGGGCGGTGCCTCCTCCGTCCAAAACGGAAGGGCTCCCCGGGTCAGTCCGTCCCCGGTATTGCGGAGCAGTTCAAGCCGCGGCCAGATCGAGTTTACCAAGATGTCGTCGCGACCGTCCGCATCCCAGTCGGCCACCGACAGGGTGGTGTAGCCCCACTTGGCTTCGGCGGGCCCTTGGATCGACCCGTTCGATCCCGCCATGATGCGGTAGGTTTCGCCGTCGGCCTCGAGCAGTTCGGGTGCCGACCACTTCGTCCCCGATCCATCGAGGTTGGTGAAGAGAGCGATATTTCCGGCGGTGTTCCCGCAGAGGATGTCGTCGTCGCCATCGCCGTCCCAGTCGTGGGCAAACGGGGTGGCCAGCGCACCGAACTTCAGCTCGTCGGCCTCCTGCCGGAAGTAGACCGGCTGCCGGAACACCGGCAGCGAAGGATTCTCGGGTGAAACATTCTCCACCAGGGCAACCCGACCGTCCTCGTCACCGACGACGAGATCGATATCCCCGTCGCGATCCCAGTCGAGCGCCGTCGGGGTGATCATCTGCAGGTGCATGACCAAGGGCTCGCCATCCGCGCCGTCGAGCCGCAACCCCGCCGCGTAGCGCGGCTCGGAACGTGTCCCGATATTCTGGAAGTAGGTGAAGCCATCGAGGAATTCGCCGCAGAGCAAGTCGAGGTCACCGTCCCCATCGAAGTCGGCGAAATTCGGGCTGGGCCAGCCGTAGACGTCGACGGGCGCGCCGCCCGCTTCAATTTTCACGGCCTCGTCAGCGTAGGTTCCGCCGTTGTTGGCGATCAGGTACACCCACCCGTGCAGGGGACCGTTCCGCCAGCGCCCCTGGGCATCGAAGGCATGGTCCCATTCGTACTCCGACCAGTCGCCGATGCCGGCGACGATGTCCTGGTCGCCGTCGCCCTCCCAGTCGACGTAGCGCCACATCTCGGCGCGGGTTCGCCCCTTCCCGCGATACACCTTCGACGTCGGGTAGATGGTCTTCTTTTCGCCGAACCCGTCGGCCTTGAAATTGATGAACTCCTCGTTGCGTCGCAGCACGCGGGGCTGCCCGTCCACGTAGCTGATCTGCACGTCGTGCCCCGTCTCCCCGAGGTGGACGCCGGCCTTGAAGGTTGGCATCTTGACGCTCGGATCTTGGGTCGGATTCTCAAAAAAGTAGAACCCGTTGCTGGGCTTGTCCGGGCAGGAGACGACGAGGTCGTAGTCGCCATCGTCATCGTAGTCCATGGGCAACGGCCACGCCCAGAGACCGACGCCGAGGTCGACCACGAGATCGGGGACATTGTGCTTGAGGGGTTGGAGCTTCCATTCCTCGGCCATCGCGGTGGCCGAGGAGAGGGTTAGCAGGACGAGAGCGAGTCGTTTCATGAGAGCGTGCTACCGGGCCCACCACCGGTCGGGTATCGCACCGGGGGCTGCGGTCAAGGTCAGGTCGAGGCTGTTGCGGATATGGCGCCGCATGGCGTCCCGGGCGGCGGCCGGCTGGCGGGAGCGGATGGCGGCCAAGATCTCCTCGTGCTCGGACTGGGTCGCTTGGAGGATTTCGAGGGTGAAGCGGTGCCGGTCCGCCTGGAAAATCCGGGACAGGATGTGCGAGTCCCCGACCACTTTCAGCATGCGCCGGTTCCCCGAAGCTTCGATGAGCGACATGTGGAACCCCAGATCCAGGGCACGAAACTGCTTGGCCACCGCGGCGGTCGCCGCCGGTCTCCCGGAAGCACGCACGCGCCCGACCAGCTTCGACGAGTTCGCCAGGTTCATCTCGAGAACGGCGAGGTCGCTCTCGCCATGCCGCCCGGCCAACCGCTCGGCGGCGTAAGATTCCAGGGCCTCGCGCAGGTCGTAGAGTTCCACCGCCTCGTCCCTCGTCAGATCGCGGACGATCGCCCCGAGCTGTGGGACGAGCTCGACGAACCCCTCGCTCGCCAGCTGCCCGACCGCCTCCCGCACCGGCGTCGCACTGACCCCGATCTCCCGCCCGATCGGCCCGTAGGAGAGCCGTGACCCCGGTGCCACCAATCCCTCGAGAAGCTTGCTGCGGATGTGCGCGTAGGCACGCTGGGACTGGTTCTCGGGCATGGGAAAACGAGGGAGACAATACTCGATAGAAGTCTATAGACTTTGGGGAGATGCGTGTCAACTTCCTGTTCACCCGCCATGTTTCGACCGCTACTCCTCGCCCTGTCCGCCCTCTGTTTGGCCGGCGCAACCCCGTGCCTGCACAGCGAGGAACGGCGACCGAACATCCTGTTCATCTACACCGATGACCAGGCGCCGTGGGCGATGGGCAACGCGGTGGCCGACGGACTGTACGCCGGGGTGCCCGCTGCCCGGACGCCGAACATCGACCGTCTGGCGCGCGAGGGTGCCCGGCTCACGAACGCGTTTTGTACCACCCCGGTTTGTAGCCCGGCGCGCGTCGCCCTCCTCACCGGGCGCTACGCCAGCGAGTTCGGGGTCACCGATTTCATCCCCCACCCCGAGCACACGCTCTTTGATCCCGAGCGCCAGGTCGCGCTCGACCCCGATGCGAGCACCACCTTTGTCGAGGTGTTGCGCGACAGCGGCTACCGGACCGGGCTGGTCGGCAAGCTGCACGTGGGGGACTGGACGC
>CAZKYJ010000393.1:0-5382 GCA_964556355.1 uncultured Verrucomicrobiales bacterium
GGATCGCCGCCCGGATGCTGGCGCGCCGGGTCGCCCGCGAGCGCGGAGGCAGCCCTGGCGGCGAGGTCGGCTACCACGTGCGTTTCGACCGGGTGGCGGGGAAGGGGACGCGCATCCGCTACGTGACGGAAGGGATCCTCCTGCGCGAGATGCTCGGGGATCCCGAGCTGCGCAAGGTGGGCGCCATCGTTTTCGACGAGTTTCACGAGCGGCACCTCTACGGCGATATCACCCTGGCGAAGGCGCTGCGGCTGCAGGAGCGGTCGCGCCCCGATCTGAAGCTCGTGGTCATGTCGGCGACCCTGGAGGCCGGGGCGCTGAGGACATATCTGGGGGACTGTCCGCTCGTGGAGTCCCGCGGGCGGACGTTCCCGGTCGCGGTGCGCTACGCCCCTCCCCGGGCGGGGGTGGACAAGACGTTGCCCGAGCAGGTGGCGCGGGCGTGTCGCGACCTTTTGGCTCCGGGGCACGAGGGCGACGTCCTCGTGTTCCTGCCGGGTGCCTTCGAGATTCGTAAGACCATCGAGATCCTCCACCAGCGGGGCTGGGCGGGTGGGCGCGACGTGCTGCCGCTCTACGGCGAGCTCCCCCCCGCGCAGCAAGATGCGGCGGTCGCTCCGGGAGGGCGGCCGAGAATTGTCGTGGCAACCAATGTTGCCGAGACCTCGCTGACCATCGCGGGCGTCACCGGGGTGATCGATTCCGGGCTCGCCCGCCACGCGGCGTTCGACCCCAACCGGGGGATCAACACCTTGACCGTCGAGAAGATCTCGCAGGCCTCGTCGGACCAGCGCGCGGGCCGGGCGGGACGCACGGCTCCCGGAGTGGCGGTGCGGCTCTGGGGGGAGCGCGACCACGCCGCGCGCCCGGCGCAGGAGCTCCCCGAGGTCCGGCGACTCGATCTGGCAGAGGTGGTGCTGACCCTCAAAGTGGCCGGCGAGGGAGATCTGCGCACGTTCCGCTGGTTCGAGGCGCCCGAGGAAGCGGCGCTGGCCCGGGCGGAGGATCTCCTCGCGGCCCTCGGGGCGCTCGATCGCACCTCCGGTGAAGTCACCGATACCGGTCGCGCCCTGGCCCGGTTCCCGTTACATCCCCGGCATGCGAGGGTGATGGTCGCCGCGCGCGCGTCCGGCTGCCTGCCGGAGGCCGCCCTTTGTGTCGCACTGACCCAGGGGCGCTCGGTGTTCGTTCGAATGCGCGCCCCCGTCCGGCGCGGCGATCCGTGCGGACCCGAGGCCTTCGCCATGAAGGGTGACCGCAGCGACTTTGCACCGCAGGTGCGGGCGTGGCAATTCGCGGCTTCCAAGCGCTTCGACCTGCGCGCCTGCGGCGACCTCGGCGTCCATGCGGGTGCCGCCCGCGAGGCGGGCGCCCTTTTCCGGCAGCTCCTCCGGACGGCCGACCCGGCCGCGGACGCCGACGGGCTTTTTCCGGCCGGTGCGGATCCCGAGGCGCTGGGCAAAGCGCTCCTCGCGGGTTTCCCCGACCATGTCGCGCTCCGTCATTCCGCCGCCACGTCCGCCTGCGCCGTCGTCGATGGTCGCCGCGGGCGCGTCGCCGACGGCAGCGTGGTGCGCGATGCCCGCCTGCTTGTCGCCGCGCAGATCACCGAGATCGAGGGCAAGGAGGTCAACGTCATCCTCTCCGATGTCACGGCGGTGGAGGATGCCTGGTTGGAGGAGCTCTTTCCAGGCGAGTTCCATGCCGGAAGTTCCGTGGCATTCGATCCGCAGGCGCGGCGTGTCGTGGCGCGGGAGCAGCGCAGCTTCCGCGACCTCGTCCTCGAGTCCCGGGAGAGGGGGGAGCCCGACCCCGAACGGGCGGCCGCGCTCCTGGCGCAGGAGGTCGTCGCGGGGAACCTGGTGCTAAAACGGTGGGATCACGCCGTCGAGCAGTGGGTCGCCCGCGTCAACAATCTGGCCGCTTGGATGCCCGAGCTCGAGCTTCCCGCCATCGGCGCCGACGACCGCGAATTCCTCATCCAGCAGACCTGCCTCGGTGCGAAAAGCTACCGGGAGATCAAGGACCGCGACCCCTGGCCCGCGCTCCGCTCTTGGCTCTCCGCCCCCCAGCTCGCCGCGCTCGATAGCTACGCCCCCGAGCGCGTCGCTTTGAAAAACGGGCGGACGCCGAAGATCGCCTACGCCGAAGAAGCCGAGCCCAAGATCAGCCTCGTGCTCCAACAGCTCTACGACATCGAGAAAAACCCGACGGTGGCCGACGGGCGCGTCACCGTTTTGGTTGAACTCCTCGGGCCGAACCACCGGCCGGTGCAGACCACCGCCGATCTCGGCACGTTCTGGAAAACGAGCTATGCCGACGTCCGCAAGCAGCTCGCCGGGCGCTACCCGAAACACGAGTGGCGCGAATTTTGATTTGGGAATTCGGATTGCGGAATTCTACTGGATCAAATAATGCCCCCCGTCCTTACCTTTATTCTCGCCGCCACCCTGATCATCGGGATTTTTGCCCGGCGGAGGTTTCGTGCCGTCTATGCCAGGCACCAGCTGACCCCCGCCGCCTGCAAACTGACCGGGGCTGAGGTCGCCCGGAAAATACTCGCCAGCGGTGGGCTGGAGGACGAGGTCGCCGTTGTCGAGCACCGGGGGATGCTCATGGACCACTACGACGCCAGCCGCAAGCGCCTCGTCCTCTCCCAGCCGACCTACTCCGGTAGCTCCCGGTCCGCGATGGCCATCGCCGCGCACGAGGCGGCTCACGCCTTGCAACACCAGGATTCCTTCACCCCGCTCAGCCTCCGCCTTTCCGCCGTCAAGATGTGCCAGGTGCTGGGCGGGCTGATGCTGATTCTCACCGTCTTAGGATTCCTTTTTCGGGTCCTGAACTCCCGCACCGCGATGATCCTCCTCGCCGCGACCTGGGGCGGGTTGATGATCTTCAATATCTTGACCCTCCCGGTCGAGTTCGAAGCGTCCCGCCGCGCGAAGAAGCTCCTGAAAAAGCTCCGGCTCATCAAGGACAGTGAGGAGAGCGATGCCGTTTCGAAAGTCCTCGGTGCCGCCCCGTTCATGTACGTCGGGGCCCTCATTGGCTCGGTGCCATTCCTCGTCTACAACGCGCTCCCTTTCCTCGGGCGCACCCCGAAAAAGTAGCGGTTTCCCGCCCGGGGTGAAGCGGGGTTGGGATTCCCGTTGCATCCTGCCGCTGGCTGCCGATCTTCCGCGCCTTGGAAATCCTTTACAATATTGTGGCGTTGCTCGTGGGGCTGGCCGGACTCTATTTCGGAGCCGAGTGGCTGGTGCGTGGTTCGGGCGGGCTCGCCCTCAAACTCGGGATTTCGCCCCTCGTCGTCGGCCTGACGATCGTCGCCTTCGGCACCAGCGCTCCCGAGCTGGTGGTGTCGCTGCAGTTCAACCTCGGTGCCGGCAAGCCGGATGCGGCCATCGGGAACGTCGTCGGCTCGAACATTTGCAACATCGCGCTCATCCTCGGAGTCGCCGCCCTCATCAGCCCGATCAGGACCCACACCCAGGTCGTCCGGCGGGAGATGCCCATCCTCATCCTGGTCTCATTTCTTCTCGTGGCGATCCTTTGGGACCGTGAGGTGACCCGTCTGGAGGGCGGCGTCCTCGTCATCGGGATCCTCCTCTATACCGTGCTCAGCCTGCGGCTCGCCAACCGCGAGGATGCGCCTGCAATCCTCGAGGAGGTCGCCGAGCTCGACGAATCGAAGCACGACAAGACGCCCAAACTCGTCGCTTTCATCGTCGTCGGCCTCGCGACCCTCGTCGCGGGATCGAAGCTGTTGGAAATCGGGGCGATCTCGGTGGCGCGCGCCCTCGGGGTGAGCGACGCCATCATCGGGCTCACCCTGCTCGCCTTCGGCACCTCGTTGCCGGAGCTGGCCACTTCGGTCGTCGCCGCGCTCAAGCGTCACGGGGATCTCATCTCCGGCAATGCCATCGGGAGCTGCGTCTTCAACATCCTCCTCATCGTCGGCGCGACGGCGCTGGCCAAGCCGATGCTGATCGACGGGATCGAGCCGCTCGATCTCGCCTTCATGGTCGGGCTGGCCGTCCTCGCCGTGCCCATGATGCTCTTTCCCCGTCGTCAGCTCGGGCGGTTCGAAGGGGTCGTCCTGCTCGCCATCTACGCTACGTATTGCTTCCTGCTCGCCCAGCGTGAAGGGATGATCTAGCGCCCGCTCCGATGCCGCTCAGCCAAAAAGGAACCATCCTCGTGACCGGCGGCGCCGGCTTGATCGGGAGCGCCGTCGTCTGGGCGCTCAACCAGCGAGGTCTCGACAATATCGTGATCTGCGACAAGCTGGGCACTGGCGACAAGTGGCGGAACCTCACGCCGCTGCACTTCGGCGACTACATCGACGCCGACGACCTCATCGCCCGCGTCGAGAAAAACAGGGGGTCGCTGGGACAGGTCATCGCCGTCTTCCACCTCGGCGCTTCGTCCGCGACCGCCGGGAAGGATGCCGCCTATCTCATGCGGAACAACTTCGAGTATACGAAGCGCCTCGCCCACTGGGCGATCAGCCAGCGGGCGCGCTTCGTCTACGCGTCTTCCGCCGCCACCTACGGCGACGGTTCGCACGGGATGGGCGACAAGGACGACGATCTCTCAAGGCTGCGTCCCCAGACGGTGTACGGCTACTCCAAGCAGCTTTTCGACGTCTACGCCCAGCGCTCCGGGATGCTCAAAGGCCTGACGGGATTGAAATACTTCAATGTCTACGGGCCGAACGAGAGCCACAAAGCGGACGCCCGCAGCCTGGTGAGCAGGGCCTACGATCAGATCGTCGCGACGGGCAAGGTGGAGCTGTTCAAAAGCGGGCACCCCGACTTCCCAAACGGTGGGCAGCGCCGCGACTTCCTCTACGTCAAAGACGCCGCGGAGATAACGATCCACCTGGCCGAGCAACCGCTCGGCGGCGGTCTCTTCAACGTGGGGAGCGGGGTGGCCAGCACCTATTCGGAGGTGGTCGGAGCGGTCTCTCGGGCGCTGGGGAGAGAGCCGGCGATCGAGTTCATCGACATGCCCGAGCCCCTGCGCAGAACCTATCAATACCACACCTGTGCGACCGTCGAAAAGCTCCGCCTGAGCGGGTGGATCCAGCCGCCGACCCCGGTGGCCGATGGGGTCTACGATTGTGTCGCGAACTACCTCGTCCCCGACCGTCGGCTCGGAGAGGAGTGAGGGCGCCCGCTCGTTCATGTAGGCGGGAGGATCCGCACGGCCGGATTCTCGGAGGGGGTCGCATTCGCCCCGACGGCCACCGGGTTCGCAACAGAATCTGACCCGACCGACCGGAGGAGGCGTGCCGCGCGGCCGGAGGTGATCGGCGTCCCCGCGTCGTGGGCGACGGGCATCTGAGCGATGTGGGTCGGGACCAACGTGTCGAGCGAT
>CAZKYJ010000394.1:0-5376 GCA_964556355.1 uncultured Verrucomicrobiales bacterium
GGCGGCGCCGCAGCCGGAGCCGCCTCCGTAGTCGGCGAGGGGCGCGACGGCCTCTTCCGGGAAGTTTTTGTAGAGGCGGGGATAGCCGTGGTCTTCGAGACCGGTAAAGTGGTGGAAGCGCACGTCCCAGCCCCCGCCATCGTTGGTGTTGTCGCGGGCGAAGATCTCCATGAGCGGGCTGACCGCCACCTCGAGGATGTTCCGCGTGCCGGTGGAGAAGATTTCCAGGCCCGACCCGTCCGGGCGCACGCGGATGACCCCGCCGCCACGGTGCTGGAGGGCGGTGCCATCGGCACCCACCGCGTTGAGGAATCCGAAGTCGCCACCGGCGATGTAGAGGTAGCCATCGATCCCCATGCTCAGGCCGTTGGTGGTGTGATCGGCGGGGCGGTCGGCGAACCCGAAGGCGATGCCGCTGACGAGCTTCTCGCTTTCGTCGGAAACGCCGTCGCCGTCGGTGTCGATGAACACGCTCAGATCCGGCGGGTGCACGACGTAGAGGCGATCGTCGTCCCAAACGAGACCGCGGGGCGAATCGAGATTCTCCACGAACGTGTTCACCTTGTCGGCGCGGCCGTCGCCGTCGGTGTCGCGGAGGCGGAGGATGCGCCCCCGCCCGGGGTTGCGTCCGAGCGAGCCGTTACCGTCGGAGGACACGAAGAGAGTCCCGTCCGGCGCGGCGGCGACGTAGACCGGGTAGTTGGCGGCGGGCGGAGAGGCGAACAGGGTGACGTCGAAGCCGTCGGCGACTCTCACGTCTTTGAGGATTTCCGCCTCTTCCTCGGCGCTGGGCCGGTCGATGGAGGGCGGCACATTGCCGGATTTCGCGTAGGGATCGGCGGCTTTCTCGGCCTCCCTGTCGGCGGCGGCCTGCTGCTTCTCGGAGAGGGCCGGGGCGAAAGGTGGCAGCTTGTCCCCACGGAGAACGACCTCCCGGATGCTCGCCCAGCCCCCCGCGCTCGTCCCGCTGCAGGTGATTCGCAGGAAGCGAACGGGGGTGCCGGCTTCCAGGGGGATCCATGCTTTCCCGTCTGCGGATGTTTCGACGGTGTGGTCGTACTGATTGTTCCCGCTCTCCCAAACGATGTCGACGCCCGTGACGGGCTGCGGTTCCGCAAAGTCGAGCTGGAGCCACTGGGGAAAGCTGGCATCGGCGGCGCACCAGCGGGTATCGCTATCCCCATCGAGCGCCTTCCATGCGAAGTTGCTTTTCCCCGCCTCCTCGCTCGAGGCGGTCATGGCGACTTTGACCGCACCCTCTTCCGCTTTCGGCGGGGTCGCGGCGGGTTTCGGCGCCTCTTGCGGAGCGGGCAAGATCGTTACGTCGTTGTCGCCGGTGAAGGGGGTGGCCGCCGCCGGATCGTCTAGCTTGTTACAGGCCCAGAGGAGCCCGCGGGTGACCAGCTGGAGGTAGCGCTCATCGGCGACCGTTTCCGTGTTGTGCCCGATGGTCGTATTGAACACGCGGGTGCCGTGATAGTCGTTCGTCCAGGCGACGACAGCTTCGTTGTCCCCTTGAACCCCGCGGGCGAGGACGTGCGCCGTATCGAAAATCTTGACGTTGTTGTAGAGCTCCTCATTGATGGTCGTCCACCCCCCGAGGCCCTTGGTCACCGGGTGTTCCTGGTCACTGTAGCGGATGGCGATCGGCTGCTGCGGCCCGTGCCCGGTGGACTGGAGCCCGACGAACTGGAACCAGGTGTCGTCCCCGGTGCGGTAGCAGTGCATCGCGCAGTGGAGGTTCACCGCGGGCACCGACCTGTGGGCATCCACGATGTTCTGCACGTAGGGCATGTCCTTCACGTCGGCGCTGCACTCGTCGTGGATCACCACGTCGTAGGCTTCCGCCCAATCGGCTCGCTCGTACATCGGAAAGCGGGCACGGGTGCTGCGATCGTCGGAGTGGACGACATCGACCTGGACGTTGGCCATCGCTTGGATCCCCTCGCTGAGCACGATGTGCTGGTGGGCATAATCGTGGCAGCAGCCGCCGGTGATGAGAAGTGCTTTGATGGGATTCTCTGCCGCCGGGCAAAGCGAGGCGGAGAGGAGGAGGGCGAGGATGGGTCGGAGCATGGGCGAAGGTTGGCTGGGCAGACGATAACGTAGCGCCACGCCCAAACTATCATCGATGGCGCTCCCCCGAAGCGATCACCCCGAACGGAGTAGCAACACGCCACGATCACCCCTCTCCCCGGTTAACATCACCTCCGCTCCCACCGTCCTCCAAGCCGCCGACGACGCCCCCGGCTGCAGGCATGGCGGGGTCATCCTGTCCGGATTTCCCGTGTGGCACCGGCGGGTATGACGACGGGCGTTCGGCGCCCTAGCGCGGTGCCCCGTCCGCCGTCCCCCTCCCCTCAACGATCCGCTGGATGACGTAGAAGAGCATGGGGACGACAGCGAGGGAGACGAGGGTGGCGGCGATCATGCCGCCGAACACGGCAGTGCCGAGAACCTTGCGGGACTCCGCTCCGGCACCCGAGGCGATGAGGAGCGGCACGACGCCGAGCACGAACGAGAGGGCCGTCATCATCACCGCGCGGAAACGGAGGCGCACCGCCTCGACCGCCGCTTCAAAAATGCCCATGCCCTCGTCGCGCTTCACCTTGGCGAACTCCGTCAACAGGATCGCCGTCTTGGTCGACATCGCGATCAGCAGGATGATGCCGATCTGGGTATAGACGTTGTTGTCCATGCCGCGGAGCTGGATAGCGAGGAAGGCGCCGAAGAGCGCTGTGGGAACGGACAGGCACACGGAGATAGGCAGTGTCCAGCTCTCGTACTGTGCGGCAAGGACGAGGTAGACCATCAGGATGGCGAAGCCGAAAATGGCGACCAGTCCCGCCCCGGCCTGTTTTTGCTGGAACGAAAGATCCGACCAGGAGAAGCCCATCGATGGCGGCAGGGTATTGCCCGCCATGGCCTCCATGGTGGCCATGGCCTGGCCGGAACTGGATCCCGGAGCGGCGCCCCCGAGGATCTTGACGGCCGGCTGGAGGTTGAAGCGTGTGATGGTCTGCGGTCCGAGAACGTCGCGCAACGTGGCGACGGCACCGAGGGGGATCATCTTGCCGTCAGCCCCGCGCAGGTGGAGCCGGTTCACACTTTCGGGTTGGGAGCGGAACGGGGCGTCGGCCTGGGCGGTGACCTTGAAGACCCGGCCGAAGAGCGTGAAGTCATTCACGTAGGCAGAACCGAGGTAGACCTGCATCGTAGCGAAGACATCGCCCATGGAGGTGCCGGTTCGCTTGACCTGCTCCCGGTCGATATCGACGTAGAGCTGCGGGACGCTGGCGCGGAAAGTCGTGCGCACCCCCTCGAGCGTGGGGTCGGCGGCACCGGCGGCGATGAGTTCGGCACCGACCGCCTGGAGCTGGTCGAGTCCGACGCCTTCCCGGTCCTGGAGCATGAAGGTGAAACCGCCCGACACTCCGACGCCCGGTAGCGAGGGCACCGGGAACGCGAAGGCGGCCCCGTTCTGGATCCCATTGAGGCCACGTTGCAGGCGCGCGAGCATCCCGGGCTGCTTCAGTTCTTCGGTGCGTCTCTCGTCCCAAGGATCGAAGGTCACCACGCAGAACCCCGTATTGGAAGCCGCCGCCCCATCGATAATCGAGTAACCCGCGATGGAGAGGCAATTGGCCGTGCCATCGACACCGGCGACCACCCGCTCGACCTCCTCCACCACCGCTTTGGTACGGTCGAGGGTGGCGCCATCGGGCAGCTGGATCCCGACCATGCAGTAGCCTTCATCCTCCTGGGGAACGAAGCCCGTCGGGAGGCCGCCGAGACCTTTCAACGACCCTGCGGTCAGGCCGATGAAGAGGAGCACGCCGATGGCGGAGAATCGCAGTGCGGTGCGAACGATGCCGAGGTAGCCCTTGTTGGAGACATCGACCGTCCTGTTGAATGCCTTGAAGAGCCCGCGCGGTTCCTTGGTTTCCGGCTTGAGGAGGATCCCGCAGAGCGCCGGGCTGAGGGTGAGGGCGTTGATCGAACTGAAGACGGTGGCCACGGCGATGGTGGCGGCGAACTGCTGGAACATCGTCCCGGTGATGCCGGTCATCATCGCGGTGGGGACGAAGACCGCGAGGAGCACGAGGGTGGTCGCGACGACGGGACCCGACACTTCTTTCATCGCCTCGGCGGCGGCCTCTTTCCCCGACAGCCCTTTCTGCAGGTGGACGAAAGTGTTCTCGACAACGATGATGGCATCGTCGACGACGATGCCGATAACGAGGACGAGCCCGAAGAGCGTCAGGATATTGAGGGAGAACCCGAGCGCCAGCAATACCGAGAACGAGCCGATCAGCGACACCGGGATGGTGATGGTCGGAACGAGGGTCGCCCGGGCGTTCTGCAGGAAGAGATAGACGGTGAGGACGACGAGGATGAGCGTCGCGATCAGGGTGATGACCACCTCCTCGACCGAGGCGGTGATCACATCGGTAGAGTCATAGACGAGCTCGAAGGCGACGTCATTGGGGAACGAGACAGCCAACTCGGCCAGTTTCGCGCGCACGCCTCCGGCCACCTCCATCAGATTCGAGCCAGGGATCTGGTAGATGGCGAGGGTGGCCGACGCTTGGCCGTTGAGCCGCGAGGCGAAGGTGTAGGCGTCCGAGCCGAGCTCGACGCGCGCCACGTCGCGGAGCCGGATGGCCGCCCCGTCGTCCGTCGTGCGGACGATGACGTTTTCGAACTCCTCGACTTCGGAGAGGCGCCCCTGGGTGCTGAGGATGTACTCGAACGCGGTCCCGGGAAGCGCCGGCGTCGCACCGACCCGGCCCGCCGCCACCTGGATGTTTTGCTCGCGGACGGCATCGACCACGTCGGTGGCCGCCAAACCGCGGGCGCGCAGGCGGTCGGGATCGAGCCAGATGCGCATGCTGAACTCCCCGACACCGAAGACGGTGACGTCGCCGACGCCGGGGACGCGCGCCAGGTCGTCGCGCAGGCGCAGGTTCGCGTAGTTCGAGAGATAGGCGGCATCGTAGGTGCCCCCCGGGGAAACGAGGCCGATAAACATCACCGTGTCGGTCGATTTCTTCTTCACGGCGACGCCGGTGCGTTTGACCTCCTCGGGAAGGCGGGGTTCGGCCTTGGAAACACGGTTCTGGACGAGGACGTTCGCCGAGTCGAGGTCGGTGCCCGGCTCGAAGGTGACGGTCAGGTTCATGCTGCCGTCGTTGCCGCTGACCGAGGACATGTAGATCATCCCCTCCACGCCGTTGACCTCTTTCTCGATGGTGGCGGCGACCGTATCGGAGACGGTCTGCGCATCCGCTCCGGGGTAGACGGCGGAAACCTGGATGGTGGGCGGAGCGAGGTTCGGGTAGCGTGCGACGGGCATCTTGACGCGCGCCACCAGGC
>CAZKYJ010000395.1:0-5363 GCA_964556355.1 uncultured Verrucomicrobiales bacterium
GGCAGACTGGTCGGACCGGCGGGTCGCACCGCTGCTCGAAGTGTACCGGTTCGGTCGGGATCCGGCGGTGCTGCGGCTGTTACAGGAGCGCACCGGAAAGAAATTTGGCGCGGATACCGACGCGTGGTACCGCTGGATCTGGGGGAACGATTTCGGGGTTCCCGCCGACTATGCCGAATTCAAGGCGCAGCTCTATCGCGGCATCGACCGCCGGTTCGAGGAGTATTTCGACGACGCTCCGCGCGCGACGATCCGCTTGGATGAGATCCGGTGGGGCGGTGTGCTGCGTGACGGGATCCCGCCACTCAAGAACCCGGCCATGCTCACGGTTGCCGAGGCAGACTACCTACAAGACTCGAATGTCGTTTTCGGGATTGTGGTCAATGGCGACGCGCGGGCCTACCCAAAACGAATCCTCGCCTGGCACGAGATGTTCAAGGACAAGGTCGGTGGCGTCGAGGTGAACGGCGTCTACTGCACGCTCTGCGGGTCGATGATCCTCTATGACACCCGGTTCGGTGGGCGGCACTACGAACTGGGCACCAGCGGCTTCCTCTACCGTTCGAACAAGTTGATGTACGACCACAAAACACAGTCGATGTGGTCGACACTCTCAGGTGAGCCGGTGGTCGGCCCGCTGGTGGGGAAGGGGATCAAACTCGAACCGCTTCCGGTCGTGACGACGACCTGGGGCGCGTGGCGGGCGCTCCATCCCGGCACCACCGTGCTCTCACCGGAAACCGGCCACGACCGCGACTACGGGGAGGGGGTGGCTTACCGCGACTACTTTGCGACCGACGAGTTGATGTTCGAAGTCCCGGACACCGACCCGCGATTGCCCAACAAGGCGGAGGTGCTCGCGCTGCGGTTTGGCGATGACGTCGGCAGTCCGATGGCGCTCAGTGTGGCGTATCTAGAGAAGCATCCGATCTACCACTCGACCTACGGTGGCGTGTCCTACGTGGTGCTGACCGATGGTTCCGGTGCCAACCGGGTTTACGATGCGGGCGGTTGGCGGTTCGAGACATTCACCCCCGGTGGTGTGGTCGACGCGGATGGAGGACGGTGGACGGTTTCCGAGGATGCCCTCGCGCGGGAGGGGGGCGATGGGGCGTGCGTGCGCCTTCCCGCGCACCGCGCCTTCTGGTTCGGATGGTTCGCGGCGCATCCGGATACCGGGCTGGTGCGCTAGGCTCTGCGGGATCTCGGGACGGTATGCCCCGGGTCGCGGCGGATGCGCAGGCCCCCGCCAGCAAACATCCACCACAAAAAAAGCCCGACGCGCGGGAACGGGTCGGGCTTCTAAAATGATGGCTGGCGGCGCTGCCTAGTCTTGGAGGGCGTCGTTGCTGTCCGAGCCGAAGTTGGTGGCGTCGCGCGGACCGCTGTTCAAGGTGAAGCGGTTGCGGTTGCGGTTGCGCTTGGCATTGGCCCGGGCTTTCCGGCGGGTGCGCTCGATCGGGGTTTCGAACGCACGGCGGCGGCGCATCTCTTCGATGATGCCCTCGGCCTCAAGTTTGTTCTTGAGACGCTTGAGAGCGCGGTCGACCGGCTCGCCTTTTTTGACTTGGATGGATGGCATGATGACTGACTAAACGATAGAAAATCTGATTTTTGGCGGGCGGCAAATATCCCGGGAATCGGCGCGCTGTCAACCCGCGATTTTCGCGTCGGGATTGGGGACTTCGCGTTCGACACCCGACTTGTCGACGACCTTGGCGGCGTCCGCATCGAGGATCTCCCGGCGGAGGTTGCGCCCGGTGCGATTGCTCCACCAGAGGACGATGGGCGAGGCGACGAAAATCGACGAGTAGGTTCCGACGACGATCCCGATGATGATGGTGACCGCAAAGTCGCGCAGCGACGGGCCACCGAAGGCGAGCAGCGTCATCATGGTGATCATCGTGGTTCCCGAGGTGAGCAAGGTCCGGCTCAGGGTGGCGGCGATGGCCTCGTTCATGACGGCGGCGGTCTCGCCGCGCTTCGTCCGCAGGGTCTCGCGGATGCGGTCGAAGACGATAATGGTGTCGTTGATCGAGTAGCCCGCGATGGTCAGGAACGCGCCGACGTGGATAAGCTGGAGCTGGTAGCCCATGACGGCCACGATCCCGAGGGAGATCGTCACGTCGTGAATGAGGGCGACGATAGCGCCAATGGCGAACGAGAACTCGAACCGGAAGGTGAGGTAGACGAGGATGCCGACGAGGCCGAGCGCCATGGCGAGGACGGATGACTCGGCGAGCTCTTTGCCGACCACCGGGCCGACGCTGTCGACCTCGACGTCGGGGAAGGTGCGGTTGAGATCTTTTTCCAGCTCATCGATGACTTCCTGCGCATGCTGGAACTCGGTGCGGACGGTGATGAACTGGTCGCCCCCCGGGGTGCTCTGGGACTGGGTGAAGAGTTCCATCCCCGCATCGCTGAGGGCTTTGCGCACCTCCGATTCCTGGAGGTCGGCGCCCTGGAGGGTGATGAGGTCACCCCCGCGGAAATCGACGCCGAGCGAGTCGGCCTGTTTGACGCCGTAGACGCCGATGGAACCGGCGATGAGCGCCAGGGAGACCATGGCGGCGATCCGTCGCTTCCCGAGGAAGTCGATCTTGCCCTCGGGCACGATGTTCATGAGCCGGAGGTTCTTCATCAGGCCGCTATCCATGAGCCAGTTGAAGCAGACGCGCGTCACGAGGAGGGCGGCGAAAAGCGAGGCGAGGATACCTATGGTCAGGGTGATGGCGAAGCCTTTGACCGTGCCGGAGGCGACCATGAACAGGATGGTCGCGGTGATGAGCGTGGTGATGTTGGCGTCGAAAATCGCGGAGAATGCTTTGTCGTAAGCGGCTTTGACGGCCGAGCTGAGCGACTTGCCCGCTTTAAGCTCCTCCCGGAGGCGCTCGTAGATCAGCACGTTGGCATCCACGGCGATACCGATGGTCAGGATGATACCCGCGATGCCCGGCATGGTCAGGGTGAACCCGAACATGGCGAGGGCACCCAGCAGCATGAGGATGTTGATGCTGAGTCCGATAAGGGCGACGAGACCCGCGATCTTGTAGTAGATCACGACGAAAATCAGGGTGACGGCGAGGCCGACGATGGCCGCGTACACCCCTTGCTTGATCGTGTTCTTGCCGTAGGTGGCCGAGACGGAGCGCTCGTCGACGATGACGGGTTTCACCCCCAGCGGGTTCTCGAGGGCGGAGGCGAGAGACGATGCCTCTTCCAAGGTGAAGCTGCCGGTGATCTGGACGTTCCCGCCGGTGATCGGCTCGTTGATGTTGGGGGCGGAAATGACAACGCCATCGAGCACGATGGCCACCCGGTTCCCCACGTTCGCGGTGGTGAGGTCTCCGAAAAGCTTCTTGCCGGTGCTGTCGAAGGCGGCGGAGATCTCCCAACCTTGGGCGCCATAAGCCGCCGCGGCCCGGGTCACGTGCTGGCCCTCGACATCGGCACGATTCTTGACCACGATGCTGGTTTCTCCCGTGCCGTCCTCGTTCGGGCGCATCGGCAGCTCGACCCAGCCCGGTTTGAGAATGGGGTCGTCGGGGGCGGTTTTGGCCGCCAGAAGCTGCTGGTTGTCAGGCGCAACCAGCCGGAACTCGAGCTTCGCGACCTTCTGGATCTGAATCCGGATGTTTTCGATCTCCTCGGGGGTGACGCCCGGCATCTGGATGATGACCCGGTTGTCACCTTGGGTGGCGATGAGCAGGTCTTTGGTGCCGCTCTCGTTCAGGCGCTGCTCGAAGACGGCGATGGCCTCGTCCATCGTGCTCTGCGGGATGGCACCACCGCCCTCTTTCCCGATCTCCACGACGAAGCTGCTCCCGCCCTGCAGGTCGATCCCCCGCTTGATCGTGGTGAGCGGCTTGGGTTCCTCCTTCACCGTCGCCTGGAGCGCGGTCGCCTCCTCCAGCTTCTTGGCGGCGGCGGCGACCTCGGCCTCGGAGAGGTCCGGTCGGCTGATGAAGAGCGTGTTCTGGCTCGCCGCGATGGCGAACTTTTTCTCATCGCCCTCTCCGTCGGCACCCTTGGCCAGCGAATTCTCGATCTGGCGTTTGGCGCCGGCCCGGGCGGCGTCGGAGATGGCAGCGGGCGGATCGGCGTCGTCTCCCTTGTTCCGGAGGAAGATCTCGAACCCGTCCGGGAGGTGGCCGGTATAAAAAATCCCGAACACGCAGAAGGCGGAGACGAGCAGCGAGAGGATCGAGCCGACGTTGCGCTTGGACTTGTCGGTATCGGCCCCGAAATACCAAATGAGAAGCGCGAGCATGACAATGCCCGCGAGGAAGATCAGGATCGAAAGATTCATCCGTTAGGTGGTCGGCGTGGAGATAAAATGTTGGTGCGCGCTCTCCGGGGTCCGGGGCGCGGGGGGGAGGATTTACGCCCGAAGGGGGCGCATTGCAAGGGGGGGAATGGGGTTGGAGGCGGACGGCAGAAATTGTCCGTCCGATGCGGTTCGCACCGCGCCGGTCAACTGACGACTTCCGCCTCGACCGTCCCGGGGGCGTCCTTCTTTTTCACGATGCTTTGGACGCCCGTCTTTTCGAACTCGATTTTCACGTTGTCGGCCACCTTGAGGACGACGGTGCGCTCTTTGACGTTAGCGACGATCCCGTGGATGCCCCCGGCGGTGAGGACATGGTCGCCCGTCTTCATGGCGGCAACCTGGGCGGCCAGCTCCTTCTGCCGCTTCCGCTGCGGGCGGATGAGCACGAAGTAGAAGATGACGAACATCAGGATGATCGGGATGAAGCTACTCAGCGGACTCTGCGTCGGGGCGGCGGGGCCTTCGGCGGCGAGGATGAGGAGGTGGGAGATGGAGTTCATGGAAACGCGATTGGTTGGTCAGTGTGATTGCCGCGCCTGGAAGCGCCCGACGACCTCCTCGCGGAAGGCGCCGAAGCTGCCGGAGGCGATCGCCTCGCGGGTGCGGGTCATGAGGTCTAGGTAGAAAAAGAGGTTGTGCAAGGAAATTAAGCGGATCCCCAGAATCTCTTTGGCCCGGATGAGGTGGTGAACATAGGCTCGCGAAAACCCGGAACACAGCGGGTGGGTCGGCCGTGCCAGGGGTGCCGGGTCGGTTTTGAATCGCGCGTTCTTAAGGTTGATTAGGCCGTCGGCGGTGATCGCGGTGCCGTGTCGCGCGAGGCGTGTGGGGAGGACGCAGTCGAACATATCGACCCCGCGCGCCACCATGGCCAGTACCTGAGGTACCGTTCCCAGCCCCATCGCGTAGCGCGGTTTTTCCGCGGGAAGGAAAGGGACGCTGTTCTCCACCGCACGGATCATTTCCTCCTCCGGCTCGCCCACCGAGACGCCTCCGACGGCGTAGCCAGCGAATCCGAGATCGACCAGCGCCC
>CAZKYJ010000396.1:0-2773 GCA_964556355.1 uncultured Verrucomicrobiales bacterium
GATCTGCCCCACCACCGGACCGTAGCAGAACCCGAGCACCACCGCGAGGACGGACCCCGTCACCCACCAGCGCCAGAGCTGCCCGGAGATCTCGCCGCTGCCCCGTCGCTGCACCACGACCACCGCCAGCAAAACGAAGTTGATGAAAAGGCAGGGCGTCACCGCGGCGTTCCACGTATAGAGCGCGAAGAACTCGGCAAGGGCGAGCCATCCCCAGTCCCTCCACCGGCCGAACCGCACCACGCGCAGCGCCGCCCAGACGATGCCGATCATGGCCAATCCGACCATGGAGTAGCCGCGCGCCTCGCTCGAGTAGCGGGCATGCATCGGGTGGATGGCCAGCAGGGCGGCCGCGAGCAAACCGGCTCCCGGGTAGCCGATCCAGCGGCCCAGGAGCGCGATCGCCACCAGCGAAGCAATCCCGGCGACGAACGCCGGAATCCTCGCGATGGCCTCGCTGAAAGTTTCCCGGGTCGCCCCGGTCAGTGCCCGCCACGAATCGACGCAAACCCGCTGTAAGACGGAGAAAAACAGGTGGTTGTTGGCGTGCCGGCTGTAGAAAAACGTCTTCTCCCACCCCGCCGGTTCGAAGGTGACGGCACCGAGCCTCTCGTCGTCATCAACGAGGGTCCACTGGCCGTGCACGTCCTGTCGGAAGGCCCACTCTTCGTCTCCCCAAAACGACTGGTCCATGCGGGCCATGCGCGGGACCGCGGCGGCCAAGACGACTAGGGCGACCCCGGGCCAAAACCACCGCGGCCGCTTCACGACATCGGGAATCCCGAGCGAGAGTGCCCGGGGATCCCGCGTGCGCAACCACCAGCGAGATGCGATGAGTAGCGTCCCCAAAATGGCAACGGCAGCGACGGCCGCGCCCCAGAGACCGACGTCGATGTAGTCCGCCAGGCGGGGGGATTTTCCCTCGGCCACCCGCGCAGCCCACTTCGTTTCCCACGGTTTTCGCGCGGCCACCACGAACCATGCCGCCGCGGTGATCGCGGCCAACAGCAGCCATTGAACCAGAGGGAATCGGCGCAGATTATCGAGCGCTGAGGGGAGCTTCATAGGGAGGGGCCAGCCAGCACCGTGACAGCGTACCGCCGCAGATCAACCCGAACCCGCCTGTTCCAAGCTGGTAGGAACACCACGCTCGAACCCCAGCGATCGGCCCACGTCCCCCCTTAGCCCAGCCGGATCACTTTCGCCCCCAGCCCGGAGTAGTCGCCCGGGGTGCAGCTGAGCACGATGACCTGCAACCCCCGCTGCGCGGCGAGATCGAGCATGCGCTGGAGCGACGCGATGCGGGTGGGGTCGGTGAAGGCGAACGCATCGTCGAAGACGACGGGAAGGCAGTCGTCGTGCCCAGCGGCAAGGATCTCGGCCATGGCCAAGCGTACGGCCGCAGCAACCTGCTCGCGGGCCCCGCCGCTCAAGGCATCGAAGCCGAAGGCGGGATCGCCAGGACGGATGAGGTCGAGCCCCTCGATTCCCTCGTCGGTGAGCGTGACCCTGATCTCGGTACCCGCGCCAAAGAGGCATTCGAGATAGCCGGAAATCCGGTCGGCGAGCGGCTGCGCGAGGTTTTGGTAGATGGCGTCCCGGCCTTCGGAGAACAGGCGGTGGAGCAGCGCGATGGCGGCGCCCCGACGATCCTCGGTGGCCAGGCGCTCCGCCGCCTCCTGCCGCCGGGCGAGCGCGCGGGCGAGGTCGGCGCGGGGGTCGCTGGTGCCGTCGGACGCGAGGCGGTTGCGCGCGACGAGGCGCTGATCCTCCGCTTCCCGGCGGCGGGCCTCCTGCTGCTCGATGGCACGGCGGAAGCGGGCGAGATCGGCCTCAACCCTTTCCGGCACCCGCGCGGCCAGGGCAGCGCGGGTCGCGGCGAGATCGTCATCGGCAGCCTGCCGGGCGGCGGCGGTCTCGGCCATTCGCCGGCGGCGGGCATCGCCATCCCCGGCAGATTCCTCGCAGATCCTCGCCTCTGCCTCGAGATCGCGAAGATCCTGTCGGGCGTCGGTGAGAGCGTCCAGGTGGGCCTGGAGAGCCTTCCGGGCATCCTCGTAATGGGAGCGTCGCCCGGCGAGCGAACGTGCCACCGCCTCTTCGGTGCGCTCTGCCTGCTGCAGCTGTTCCGCGGTCGCGGCACGCTCCTGGTAGGCCGTGGCCAGATCGACCGGCGGAGGCGGCGCATCCTCGAGCGCGCTCCGCCGCCGGTCCAAATCGGCCGCGGCGGCCGTGCTCACGTTTGTCGCTTCGGCGAGCATCCCTGCCAGCTGGCTTCCCCCGAGGGCCTCCCACCGCGCTTCCGAACCGGCGATCCGAGCTTCGAGAACCCGGCGCTCTTCGTGGATCGCCCCGGCATGATCGAGGTCGCGCAGGCCGAACCTGGCGAGGGCATCGCCGTAGCTAGCGCGGGAGCGCTCGTGCCTCGATCGGGCGTCGGCGAGCGATGTCCCCCCGCCGGGCGTGATCCGCAATCGGGTGCCATCGCCGACCTTCAGTTCAGCGGCATCGGTGAGGATCTGCGTCCCGCCCGGAGCCAGCGGCTGCCCGTCGAGCGTGACCCCGACGTCCGTGCCCACGAGCTCGACGCCCGCAGCCATGGCCTCGAGAGCGGCGGCGGCGCGCCCGGCTTCGCGCTCAAGTTTGCGGAGGCCGTCGAGATCCTTCGTCCCGACACCCGGCAGTCGCGCATGCGCGGCGCGGGCGGTGGCGAGGTCATCCGCCACACCGGCCGCCTCGTCCGCCCGCGCGGACAGTTTCTCGTGGGCCTCGG
>CAZKYJ010000396.1:2783-5360 GCA_964556355.1 uncultured Verrucomicrobiales bacterium
GCCTTTTCCATGGCGGCGATCGCGGCCACCGCCAGCTCGTAGCGGAGTCGCGCCTGGCGGGTGGCGGCAGCCGCCTTCCCGGCAGCGACCTCGGCCGCGCTGGCGGCCTCGCGGGCAACGGCTTCTTTCCCCCGGAGCTCGGACGCGGATTGCTCGGAAGGGACGAGCGCCTCGCGGGCGGCGGAGATGCGAGCGTTGATGGCGACAATCGCGGCATCCGCTCTGACCGTCTGCTCCCACCGCTCCGTCGCATCGACGAGCGCTTTCGACCGCGCTTCCACCTGGCGCTGCAGCCCGGCGATCTCGACGAGCATGGCGTCTGCGGAGGCACGCTGCTCGCGCAGCCCTGGGAGGGAGGCCTCGATCTCCGTGATCTCCCGCTCCGCGCTCTCGTGGGAGGACGCCGCTTCATCGAGTCGCTCCGCCGCCTCGCGGGCGCTCTGCAAGCCGCGCTCGGCGGCCGCGAGGTCGGCGCGGGCCCGCTCGGGAGGCGAGCCGGCCTTGGGCTTCCCCGTCGCCGTGAAGAGCGCATCATAGGCGGATGCGATCCGGTCGCGGGCGCACTGGTCGGACTCGGATTGCATGACCGCGGCCACGCCCTCGTCCTGGAGCCGTTGCACCAGGCTGTCCTTTTGCGCGGTGGCCTGCGCCGCCGGGTCGTCGCCCGCGCTCCCCTGCCAGACCCAGAGGTGGGACCACAGCGTCGGGAGTTCCTTGGCCGTCCGTCGCTTGCCCCCGCTGGGCGTCTGTAAGAGTGCCTCCAGTTTTTCCTCCGCCGCGTCGTCCTTGAGCACGGCGCCGTCGCCACCGGTCAAACGCGCGCTGCCCTTGCCCGTGCCGGCAAACCGCTTCTCCAGATCCCAAAGCTTCCCGTCCGCCTCGAAACGCAGCTCGACTTCGGGGTCGCCGTGGTGGTGGCTCGTCATTTCCCTCTGGACTGCTCCGCCCGTCTTCGCCCGGAGGAAAAGGGCGCGGTGCGCGGCTTCGGCGAGCGTGCTCTTGCCCGATTCGTTGGGGCCGCCGATCACCGTCCGCGACGGGTCGAACTCCACGCGACACTCCCGGTGGACGCGGTAGTTGCGGACGGTCAGTGAGAGGAGGCGCATGGCACGGGGGCGATCAGGGAAGACAGGCGGCGTGGAGCTCCCTCAGTGCGATGCGTGCGGTCTCGGCATCCTCGGCATCGCCTCCCTCCTCCACCCGGGCCACCAGCCGGGCGGCGACGTCGGCAATCAGGGGCGCGGTCGCCCGCCGGGTGAGCTCCGCGATCTCCTCGCCCGACGGGGCGATGCTCACCCGGTTGGCGAGCTTGAGCCGCAGGAGGCGCGCCTCCCACGAGTCCAGTATTTTCTCCAGTCGCCCCGCCGCCTCGATCCCGAGCGATCCTTCCAAGGTCAGGAGCACCAGCCGCTCGTCCGCCCGGTCGCCGGCAGTCCCGTCTAGCAGCGCCGTGAACTGCCCGAGGCTCTCGTCGCCGGAAAAGCGAAAGGCCAAGTCTGTCCACCCGAGGCGTCCGGTGGCCACCTTGTTGACCACCGGGACCACGCCCCGCCCCACGGTCACGACCAGCACGTTGCCGGGGTCGTAGCCCTCCCCCCGGGGGAACCGGTCGATCTCGTGGGTGCCGCTGTACCAAGATTTGGAACCGACCTGTTTCGTGCCATGCCAGTCGCCGAGCGCGACGTAGTCGATCCCCTCGGTTTCCAGCCGAGCCAGATCGATGAGGTTCGTCGCAGCCACGACGTCCTCGTCGTCGGGTTGCCCGCCGCCGAAGCCTTGCACGGTGCCGTGGGCGAGAACGATCCTCGGAAGCTCGGAGGGGACCTCCGCCGAGCGGATCCACGCCGTCGGGTCGCCGGCATCCTGGCGCCGCAGGAGGGGCGCCGGCAGGACGACCGCGTCGTCCAACGCTAAGGGCTCCGGAGCGAGCAGGACGCGGAGATTCGGCGCCAGCTGATCCGCTTCCCGCCGGAAGAACTCCTGCTCCCAGATCGTCCCCGCACCGGCATGGTCGTGGTTGCCCGGGATGACCAGCACCGGCACGCCCAGCGCCCCGATGGCCCCGCAGGCCGCCGAGACGGTTGCCTTGGTAGCTCGGGAGGAGTCGAACAGGTCGCCCGCCACCACGACGAAAGCGGCATCCGCCCCGGCGACGATGCCCTGGATGCGCCGCACCGCTTCCAGCCGTTCCTGTTGCAGGCGGTGGCGCTTCGCGTCGTCGCGGACGGAGGCGAACGGTTTCCCGAGCTGCCAGTCGGCCGTGTGGATGAACGTTAGGCTCACTTGCGGAACAGGACGATGCGGTTGGTATTCGTCCCCTTGTTCAGATTGTCAACGCCCCAGCAGTTCGACGTTTTGGTAAAAACCTGGTCGTTGATGAGGACGAGCACCGGCGAGAGCCCGGCGTCCATCCCGGCGGGCACCACCAGCTCCTCGAGCATGATCTTGCCGCGCTTCACCTCGCCCACCTC
Organism: uncultured Verrucomicrobiales bacterium; assembly: GCA_964556355.1. GTDB lineage: Bacteria > Verrucomicrobiota > Verrucomicrobiia > Verrucomicrobiales > DEV007 > CAZKYJ01. The sequence goes on from CAZKYJ010000396.1 coordinate 5,255, forward strand.
GAACGCGATGTGGCCTCCCGGCTTGAGCACCCGGCGCAACTCGCGGAAGACGTCGGTCATTTTGGCCTGCCACTGCTCCGGTTTCCTGAGTTTCCAGATCCCGACC
>CAZKYJ010000397.1:0-5349 GCA_964556355.1 uncultured Verrucomicrobiales bacterium
AAACACGGAGGCGACCACGCTGGAGCCGATGGTGGTGGCGAGCTGGTAGCGCCCGGCCACCGGAACCCGCGACGCCCCGTCGGGCTGCCCGAGCGGCACCACCTCGCCGGAATCTCCGTCGGCCGGACCCGCCGGTGTCCCGGAACCGTCCGCCCCCCGCTGGCAGGCGGAGATGATCTTGCGTAGCTCGCGTGCGCTGGGCGGCCGGTCGGAGGGGTTTTTGGCGAGCATGGTGCGCAGCAGCTCGATCGCCGGTGCGGGAACGTGTTCGAGGCGCTCGAATGGGGGCTCCTCGTTGATGTGGAGGGTCATGACCTTGGCCATGCCTCCGGCGAAGGGAGGCCGTCCCTCGAGCATGTACCAAAGGCTGACGCCGAGGGAGTAGATGTCCGAGCGGATATCCATCTCCTGCTCGAGGATCTGCTCCGGGCTGGCAAAGAGGGGTGTCCCGAGAAACCCCTCGGTCATGAGGGCGAGGGTCGTCGCGCCCGCCACTTCCCCCCCGGTGACCGCAAGGTTCTTGGCCAGGCCGAAGTCGATGAGTTTGACAAGCTCATGGCCGTCGGCTTCCCGGCAGAGCATGATATTGCTCAGTTTGATGTCGCGGTGCAGGAGGTGCTTGGCCTCCGCTGCCACCAGGGCGCTCGCCACCTGGCCAGTAATCTCCAGCGCACGCGCCAGCTCCACGCACCCGTCCCGCTTGACCACCTCCTCGACGGTTTCGCCGTCGACGAACTCCATCACATAAAAGTAGCTGCTGTCGCGCTCCGAGAACCCGAGGTTGAAAACGGAGGCCACATTGCGGTGGTGGAGGGTCGCCCCGGAGCGCGCTTCGCGGAGGAAGCGCGCCTTCACCTCGTCACTCCCCAGCTGGCTCGGATGGATGACTTTGAGCGCGACCTCGTTGTGGAGGTTGGTATCCACCGCCTTGTAGGTCACGCCCATCCCGCCTCGCCCGAGTTCCATGGGCGATCCGTCATCGCTCCGGAGCACTTCGTAGTGCATGAGGCGCAGCACGCCATCGTCGTCTGCACTGGAGGGCGCGTCGTCTACCATGGGAGGAATACTCGCCTCACCATAGCGCCAACGGGCTTGTCGCGTAAAGGGAAGGATGTCGGGGACTTCCCGCCCGGATTCCCGCCGCGAATTTCCTTTCGGAAACCTGACAGTTATGATTTGTCTTGCTAATCTCGCGAGGATCGGTTAGCCAATAGATGGGGAAGACTCTCGCCGAGCATTCGCATTCCCCGGAACTGTCCTACTCATAATCATCGCCATGACCAAACTAGCCATCGCCACCTGCGCTTTTGTCGCCACCCTGCCGCTCGTTCCGGCGCTTGCAGGAGAGACCTACGTCAGCTCCAAAGAAATTTCCTACATCGAAGAGGAGCCGCTTGTCCCGTACGAAGCGGGGCGCGGCCTCATCACCCTGGAAGGTCCGTCCGGCATGTTTATCGCGCCCACGTCCGCGACCCTTCCGAAGGGTGCCTTCACCGCCCAGTATTGTGTGTTCTTTCCCAACCATGACACCATCGTCGGCCACGGTGGCCTCGTGGCGATCGGACTGACGGATTGGCTCGAAGTCGGCGGCGTCGGAAACTACGTGAACACCCCCGGCGATGACCCGCTTAACGGCGGCCCATTCGCCCGCGTCCGCCTCCTCAAACACGACGGCATCATCCCGCAGTTCTCGGTCGGTGGCTATTCGAAATTCGGCGACAACGAGAACTACGGTGCGTTCGCCGCCGCCTACTGGCGCGTCCCGATCAACGAGGACGGGTTCGTCAAGGCGGTCGGTATCCACGCCGGTTTCCGCACCAACTGGTTCGACGCCGACATCGACGAGCAGTACCGCGGCTACGGCGGCCTCGAGATCCAGCTGCCCGCCCGCGTCTACGTCGTCGGTGAGGTCTCGACCGAAGACGATGCTGACGCCAGCGTCCCCTACGCCTTCGGCCTCCAATGGCGGGCCGGACTCGTAAATATCAGCGTGGCCGGCATCCAAAATGGCGGCCTCGACGAACCCTCCTTCTATTTTGGAATCGGTAGCGCAGTCACCTTCTAAGAAGAAGCATCCGTTACTCGCTCGCCGCGAAGCCATCTCCCTGCTCCTCGGGGGTGGCGTCGCCTCGCTGGCTGGCTGTGCCGGCGGCCCGTCCGCCGGCGAACTCTTCGATCTGTCGGCCGCCGGCGAGGGCACCGGCTTGCAGTTCGTCGGCGTCGTCCGCGCCATCAAGATCGCCTCCACCTACCGCGCCACCGAATCCCAGCGGGTCGCCGCGCTACGCGTCGTGGCTCGCGCCGCATCCCCACCCCCGCCCAAAGCCACCCCAAAACCGTCTCCGCCCCCCCGCGAGCCGGAACCCGTGGTCGCCGCGAAGAAACCGGACCCGCTACCGCAACCGGCGAAGAAACTGCCGAAGCTCGTCTCGGTCGAAGTCCCCAAAGCCCCGGACGAGCCGGAGGCGAAAAAGGCCGCACACGACATTGTCGTCGTCAATACGGTGACACGCCAACTCGTCGGCAACACGGTCTACGTGACCAACGACCTCCCCAAACGCAACGAAACCGTCAAGATCAACTCACTGACGGTCCAGCACCTCGGGATGACGTTCTAACGCCCCTGTTTTCACGGGCTCTCGGGTCGAGGAGCGATCCCATCGGGCGCTTGTTCGGCCGGCAGCCGCCGGTCGAAGCGGAAGGCGACCGTACCGTCATCCTGCTCTGTCACGCTGACCTGCACCGGCGGAAAGTTCGGCTCCACCCGGTCAACCTGCACCCGCCGGAGGTTGGGGATCTTCTTGTAGCCCGGCTCGTCGATCCACTTGTGGCCGTCGGCATGGAGGAGCAAGACCGGATGCTGAAAGGCAGGCACGGCGGCACGCAAACCGTCGATGAACCGTGCGAAGTGCGCCTGCTTTTCGGCTTCCTCAGCTTTTGCCTGATCGGGATTGGCCTGGCAGAAAATCACGCCCGCCCGGGCATCGTCCAGCTGCTCGGCGATCCATCGGATATCGTCCTCGACACGGCGCGTCCACTCTTCCGAGTCATGGATCCGCCCCCCGACGAGGTTGATGCCGATGAAGACGATCCCACTTTCGACAAAGGCAAAGTTTTCCGTCCGCCCACCCTGCCGGCGGGTCGCCCAAGATGGGCGGTGGCGTTCCGGCAGGTCGAGCAGGTTGTCCGACCACGATTCCCACCCGACCTCCGGATCGGGGCGGTCGTTCCACTCGTTGTCGCCCGGCACCGCGTAGGCGGGGATGGTGCTGCCTTCGGTGAGGAGGGAGGCCACCTTCCCGTAGTAGGCATCGTCGAGAGCGCCCGACCTGGCCATGGCCCCCGAACAGATATCGCCGAGGTGCACGAGGAACGCCGAACGGCTCTCTGCCGCGCCCCCGTTCTCCATGGCGACATAGCGCTGGAGTGCCGCCTCGTCAGCGGGCGAGTAGGGACCGCAACCCATCGCCGAAAACCGCAACAGAACCCGTTCGTCCGCCAGCGCGGTGCCAGCGATCACCAGCAACGCAATCAGGGGGGCTAAAAAGACAGGCGTGCGTTGCATGGGCGAGCTTCCGCGTTGAGCGATCGGCGTTCAAGCGCGGATGCAACCGGCCCCGGATGGCGAGAAGTCGCACGGCCACGGACACCGCCGCGAACCCCGGCGATTCCCCCGCCGCTCGGGAGACCGACACCTCGCTGGCCAGGAGCTACGGTTCACAGCGGACGCGCCCGGATTCCGAGATGGCTGCCGGCTACCCGTTCGAGTCCGGGGATGCCGCCGTGGATCGGCGTATTGACGACCCCCATGCCCTCGATGACCAAGGTCGTCGTTCCTCCGCCGTCGAGGTTCAGCCCGTCCCATGCGCCGTAGCTCGCCAGGCGCTCTCCCAGCTCCCGCGTGCTCGCGCCTTCGCTCGTGCCCGGCTGCCGGCCATCGACCACCAAGAGGAACAACCAACGACCGTCCCGAGAGACGCCGGCCGCCGTTCGAGGATGCAAGGGAGACTCACTCCCTCCGACGCGCCCATCATTGAGCACCGGCCCGAATCCCGACACACCCACGACAACCCCATCGGCACCCGCCGGTGCCGGCCGGATGCTCGCCCGGCCATCGGTGGAAATCATCAGGGCCGTCTTGCCTGGCGAAGCTGACACCAGGGCTGAGTCGGCCACGTGGTAACCGGCCACGTCCTGCGCCTGCCGCTCGAAAAGCTGCACCGGCGAGAACGGGGCCGCGTTGATCGCAACCTGCACGCGCCTTTCCCGCAAGAAGGTGCTCGTCTTGAGCCCGTCGGTCTCCCCGGGACGATCCCCGTTGCCGCCCGTGGCGAGCACCGCGATTCCCGTTGCCGCCAGGTCGATCCGTACCGCCGCACCGCGGAGGGGCCGCGGCTCGGACTCCACGAACTCGAGCAGATCGACACCCTCGAAAACTGGCTGCCACCCCGGATCGGGCAGCACTGTCGACGGTGCCACCGCCCGGGCGACCACCGGCGGTGGCGGCGGCTCGCTCGACACGGGCAGACCTCCCGAGGCGCAGCCGCCTACCAGAATGCTCAAAATCACCACGTGAAAAAGTCGGCACCCGATGAGATTCTTCTCGCCTAACAGGCCTGCAACGTGCTCAACTGGAGGATCGACAACCTCGGTTCGAATCTCATGCGCCATTTTCATTTCACCAAAATCGTCTTCACCATCGGCCCGGCTTCGCAAGAACCGGAGACCCTCCGTAGCCTCATCTCCGCCGGGGTTGACGTCTGCCGCCTCAACATGGCGCACGCCTCACCGGAGTGGGTGCACGACACCGTGAGCCAGATCCGCACCATCAGCAAGGAGATCGGACGGGAGATCGCCGTCATGATGGACATCAAAGGGCCCGAGATCCGGACCCGCGACGTCGACGAGCCCATCGAGCTGATCCGGGGCGAGCGCTTCGACTTCTCCACCGAGGATACCTTTATCCCCGAAGACGGCGTGCGCGGTGTCACGGTGAACTACCCCGGCCTGGTCAACGACGTCACCGTTGGCGACACCGTTCTCATCGACTCAGGCCTGATCCACATGGAGATCCTGGAGACCACCAAGACCCGGGTCCGCTGCCGGGTGGTCATCGCCGGCCCCCTCGGCTCGCGCCGCCATATCAACCTCCCCGGCGTCCACGTCAATCTCCCCTCGCTCACCGAGAAGGACAAGAACGACGTCAAACTCGGCGCGGCCGTCGGCGTCGATTTCTTCGCCCTCTCATTCGTGCGCGAGGCCGCGGACATCGACACCCTGCGCGGCCTGATCAAAGAGGCCGGGTCGGTCGCCCGCATCATCGCGAAGATCGAAGACAAGTCCGGGGTC
>CAZKYJ010000398.1:0-5345 GCA_964556355.1 uncultured Verrucomicrobiales bacterium
TGCTCGCCTTCGTCGGCTCAAGTTGGAACGTCGTCAGTCGCAAGCTCAACGAGGAGGTCTTCAGCTCGCCCGCTTTTGCCGAGTTTGCCCGGGACCGGCTCGTCCTCTCTTACCTCGATTTCCCCCGCAGCTTCCCCAGCGACCAACCCGCTCGCAAGGCCGCCTACGAAAGCTTTAAAAACTATTGCGGCACCAGCGGCATCCCGTCCGTCGCCCTCTTCGACCCCAATGGCGAGCACTTCGAGACCATCAATGGCTACCGCATCGGGCGCCCGAAATCCTACTACCTCGACATCGAGTCGCGGATCGACCGCCGCCGGCTCAAGCTCGAACACGATGTGCGGAAACGGAACGCGCTCCTGGCCGAGGGCTACCGCACCTGGCGCAACACCACCGGCCGCACCGTCTTCGCCAAAATGCTCGGCATCCGCGACGAGCGCATCTACTTCGAGGACGCGGACGGCGTGCGCAGCGCCGCCCCGCTCGAGGTTCTCAATATCGTCGACCGCGAGATCGCCAAGCGCACGGCGCGGTGACCCACGACCCGCGAGGCGCGCCCTTGACCCGCGTCCGATCCGCAGCTTCCATCGTTCCCCAATCTCGTTCACCCTTCCGCCTTCACCCTTTATCCTTTTTCGTCCAGTGGAACATGTCATCATCATCGGAACCGGCTGCGCCGGGTGGGCCGCCGCCATCTACGCCGCGCGCGCCGACCTCTCGCCCCTCATCCTCACCGGCGAGCAGCCCGGTGGACAACTCACCACCACCACCGAGGTCGAAAACTACCCCGGCTTTCCCTCCGGTGTCATGGGGCCCGAGCTCATGATGAACATGCAACAGCAAGCCGAGAAATTCGGCACCCGCGTGGAATATGGCGTCGAGGCCAGCGGTGTTGAAAAGCTGGCCGACGGCACGTTTCTCGTCAGGACCAGCAGCAAAGACTACGCCACAAAAACCGTCATCGTCGCCACTGGCGCCCGCCCGCGCCACCTCGGGATCGAGGGCGAAGAAAAACTCATCGGGCACGGCCTCACCTCCTGCGCCACCTGCGACGGCGCCTTCTACCGCGACGTCCCCGTCGCCGTCCTCGGCGGGGGCGACTCCGCCTGCGAGGAAGCATCGTTCCTCACGAAATTCGCCTCCAAGGTCTACCTCGTCCACCGGCGCGACGAGCTCCGCGCCTCGAAAATCATGGCCGAGCGCGCCCTGGCCAACCCGAAGATCGAACCCGTCTGGAACGCCGCCGTCACCGACTACCTCACCGACGAATCCGGCGAGGTATGCGCCATCAAGTTCGACGACACCCAGACCGGCGAGCCCCGCGGCGAGCTGGAGGTGAAGTGCGTCTTCGTCGCCATCGGCCACATCCCCAACAGCAAGTTCCTCGAGGGCTTCGTCGATATGGATGAGAATGGCTATCTCCTCCAACAACCCCGAGGCACCACCAAGACGAACGTCGAAGGACTTTTCGTCTGCGGGGATGTCAGCGACCACGTCTACCGCCAAGCCATCACCGCCGCCGGCGACGGCTGCCGGGCCGCCCTGGATGCCGAACGCTATCTGGCCGACCACGAAGCCGCCGGCGAGCCCAACCCCGACGCCGCACTGATCGGGGCGTAAGCGGGGATCTCCGGCGGGCCTCCCCGCCGGAGGCGCGGTGGTCTGCTGCGTGCTCCGCACCAGCCCGATTCGGGGATTGACCGCTCGCCGCACGCTCGGCAAGCTTGGTGGGAGCCATGCCCCCGTCCTCCCGAAAGCCCCTGATCTGGGTCGGCACCCTGTGCGCCACGCTCCTCGTCGTCACGGCCGCCACCTGGTTCGCCCTCCGCGTCGAGCGTGCCGCCAACACGCTCGTACGCTCGCCGACCACCGCCCTCGGACCGACCGAGATATACGACGATCTGGTCTCCCCGGCGGTCGATCGACGCAATCCCCTCGATCCGAAGTTCCGGCTTTCAGATCTCTCGCTCGAGATAACCGACGACCCGAAGGACGGCGAAAGACGCCGCGCCGTCTTCACATTCTTTCCATCGGAAGAACCCGACTACCGGCGGATCGTGAGTCCGGTGGCGACGGCGCCAGATCTCAGCGCAGCGCTCCCCGACGAGAAATCCGGACGCGTCGACTGGCTGGCGGCACGCTGTCCTACCGAGGCGGATCTCAAGGCCGACGGGGATGGCTACCAGCTGGGAGTGTTCTCCCCCGATCTGCGACCGCTCGCTCCCGAGCACCCGTCCTACCCAGACCGCTGGGACCTCTCGGCCGACAACGAGGCCGAAAAGGCTCAGACGGGATTCGCCTTTCAGATCTCGCTCGACGGCTTCGAGGACGTCCTCTGGCGCCTGCGGTGGTTCTACGACCGCCGCACCAAGTCCGCGCTGGCGTCGGGCTACGGCTACACCTCGTCGGGTGCGGAGTGCCGCGCGAGTACCGACCTCCACTGCGTCCATCCCGCCGACGTCCGGGCGATCATCGATGTCTTCCACGGCCCGGTAGAGACCGTCGAACTCGATGCCGTCGAGGGCGCCCGTGCCGATCTCGCCAACGCGTTCCACGTCAGCCTCGCCCCGCTCCTTCCCGGGACATCGTCCCGCCACGGTTCGTCGGGCGCCTACCGCGACGAACCGGCCAGGCTCACCCTCCATCCCGCGATCGCCACCGAGGCCACCCACACCACGGTCGCACTTGCCTTCAGCCCCGCGAATGCCCCCGAAGCCGTCACCGTCGAGGCCATCGATCGCGACGGCAATGCCCACCGCAGTTCCGGGTCAACGGCCAACAAAGACGGGTTGCGGGTGACGAGTTTCGAAGTTCCCGCCGGCGAGCTGGCCACATTCCGGATCAGCTATCGTCCCCACGTCTTCCGCCTCCTTGTCGATTTTCCCCCCCTCCCCGGCACCCCGCCAGAGAACGCGAACCCGGACGATCTTTTCGACGTCGTCATCCCCTATCTCGTCGTCGAAGATGAAGACGACCTCCGCTACGCCATCGCCCGAACCGTGCAGCTCACTCCTCGCTCCACCGTCCGGCACGCGCCACCTCCGCCCGGCAGCTACCCCCGCAGCTACGCCAACGTCACCTCGCGACAGCTCGTCGCCGACTATCTCTCAGTCCATTCCGGCCTCGCCATCGTCGCCACCGCCGATGGCCAGCTCAATTTCCAAGAGCCACCCCCACCCCTTCGCTGGCCTGACCGGATCAAGCGCTGGTGGCAGAGCCTTTTCTGATCGCCACTCCCCATCCAACAACTCCCGATGATCGCCAAAATCATCTTTGTCAGCCTCCTGGGCGCCCTCGTTGTCCTTTTCCTCCCTTGGATCGAACTCCGCTGCAGCAGCGAGCCCATGCTCACCCAGACAGGGATCCAAATCGTCTACGGCGGAGGCACCCCCGTCGGCGCCTTTGCTGAGATGGCCGATGAGAGAGCCGATTCCCCCGCCGACGCCAAACGCCCCGACTCCGCCGGTGCCTCGGTGCTCGTGGGTGCCGCCGCCTTCGCCACCGTCCTCGCGCTCGTTTTCGCCTTCGTCGCCCTCCGCCACGACCGCCCCACCCCTCTCCTCCGGTCCGGGGCGCTCGCTACCGTCGCGCTCGCCGCAATCCTGGCCCAGCTCGCCATCGGCTTCCCTGTCCAAGACCAGATCAATAACCATGGCGATCCCGACGCCAACCCGTTCGCCAAGCTTGCCAGCGCCGCCATGAAAGTCGAGGTCGTCCCCCGCCCCGCGCTCTACATCGAGCTCGCCGCCCTCGGCCTCCCCGTCCTCATCTTCGGCAACGCCGTTCTCGACAGGCTCCGCCGGACGTGAGTTTCAAGGCACCACCCACTCCCGCACCCGCTGCGTGGCGGACGGAGCCTGCCGTCGCGGACAATTTCACCCCCGGGTCACAGGCACGCCCCGGAAGAGCTTAGCCTCCTCCCGCAGCCGTCCCGCCATCGTTCGCGCCAGGCGGTGGAGAAGGATCGCGTACTGGTCCGGCCACCGGTTGAACAACTCGTGCATCTCCGCGTTCCCGAAAACCCAGATCTGGCAGAGCGCCGACGCCCGCACCGTCGCCGAGCGCACGGCGCACTCGATGATCGCCATCTCGCCGAACACATCCGGTCCGTCCAGTACCGCCAACCTCCGCTCGTCGCGCCCAGCCAAGTCCCGCACGCCCTCGACCCTCCCCGCCTCCAAGAAAAAGAGGTCGCTGCCCGGCTCCCCCTCATCGCAAACAATCTCCCCCGCCATCGCCACCCGCCGCTCCGCGACCGAAGAGATCATCGCCCTCGCCTCCTCCTTTAGTCCGCCAAGGAATTCGAAGTGCCTCAGCCACCCTGAAATTTCATTCATTATTATAATTATAATTCTACTTGTTTTGATGGCAAGCATTACCTGCGTGGGAATTGCAATTCCGCGACATCTCCTGTCAGCGACCCGCGCCAAACCCACTTGCGCCTCCCGTGCCTACCGGTATGTTCCCCGCCCTCCCCGTTCGGGAGGCTGCCCCTTTGCCGGTTTAGCTCAGTTGGTAGAGCAGTTGATTTGTAATCATCAGGTCGTCGGTTCGAGTCCGACAACCGGCTCTCCCTTAAAATAAGGGAGTTACGTCTATTCATTGCCTTCCGAAATGCGATCGAGTTTCAGGGCACTTGCCTCATACTTGCCCTAAAACCCGTTGCCCGGAGTTGAGAGCAGACGTGCTCCCACCGGTTTCTGCGATCCCGATTCGTCAAGATTTCTGGGCGAACGCTCGCCGTACCGTCGGAAGCACCATCATTGTCTATCATGGTGGCACCACGGTGGCACGCGGCACCGCAGAACCCGGGTAAGATTCGACTTGAAGCTGATTTCATCACCGGTAGCGTCCCCGCCTATGTTTCGCGTCCTCCACAGCCTGTTGGCCATCTCGGTCACCATGGTCTACGTGGTAGGATTGCAGTTCACCGTGGAATTCGAGCACTCGCACCACGTGCACGGTGACCATGGCCACAGCCATGTGGCCGACAGCTCCGAACACGACCACCACCACCACCACGATCCGGCACCTTCGGACGACGAGTCGCGGGATACCCCCCACCGGCATTCGCATAGCGTAACCGTGGGAATGGACATGCCATCTGCTCCCGCGGTGCACCTCGAAATGGGTTTGGACTCGTGGACGCGTCACGACTACTTCCAGCGCGGGTCGGAACCCTGTCCGGACGGCCCCTGCTTCGATCTGATCAAGCCTCCCCAACTGGGTTGAGGCACGCAATGGTCGAGGAATGAGATCGCGGCATTCGCCGGCGGCTCCTCTCTCGTGATCGCGTTGCACAAAGGAGCGCCCAATCGCGCCCAATCGGCGATTGCCTCCTAGCC
>CAZKYJ010000399.1:0-5334 GCA_964556355.1 uncultured Verrucomicrobiales bacterium
CACGTCATCATGGGCGTCGAACTGAGCATCATGAGCATGTGCGGTATCGTGGCACTCGCCGGGGTCGTGGTGAACGACAGCCTCGTCCTCGTCGATTACGTGAACCGTGAGCGTGAACTCGGCCACGATGTCAGGGTGGCTGCCTGGGAGGCCGGAGCCAAGCGGTTCCGGCCGATCTTGCTCACTTCGCTCACCACCTTTGCGGGGCTGCTGCCGATGTTGCTCGAAACGGATCTCCAGGCGAAATTCCTCATCCCGATGGCGATTTCCCTCGCCTTCGGTATCCTGTTTGCCACGACCATCACGCTCGTTTTGGTGCCGGCGATCTATCTGATCCTCGAAGATATTAAGGCGATCTTCGTCCGCCAGGTCCCGGTTGAGGAGAAGCGCGCCGATGGCGTCTTGGAGGCGGGCGTCTCATCCTAGGGCCTCAGGCTACCGGGTCACGCCCCGCTCGGAAAGATACTTCACGAGGTCGCGGAACTCATCGCGCGTGAGCGTTCCCGTCAGCCCTTCCGGCATGATGGAGCCGATGTCTACGCGGGAGGCCACGCTGCTCGTGGGAACGCGAACTTCCTTTCCCGTGAGGGCATCGCCGACCACGATCTCCCGCTCCGATTCCCGGACGAGAGTGCCCGCGTGGGTGGTTCCCCGGACGGTGGTCACCGCTACCGAGAGATAGCCTTCCTTCACCTCCTTCTGTGGGTCGAGGATCGCCCCGATGATGAACTCGACGGGCTGCGCGGATCCCAGCGCGCTGAGATCGGGGCCGGTCGTGCCGCCCCGGCCATCGATGGCGTGGCAGGCAACACACGCGAGTTCCGGGCGGGCGTAGACGGTCGCACCGTGCGCCGCGTCACCGTGTGTGCGCACCTCAGCCGCCAATGCTTCGGCCTCCCCGGAGGACATCGTGCCCGAATCGCCCCCGAGGCCGGCGGCCGCTTCGAGAACGCGGGCGAGCGCGGGCGAGCGGCGGCCGCTCGTCCCCATGAGCGCCAGGGCCACCGCCGCCACGTCCTCCGGCGGAGGCGATGCCCCCAGGGCTGCGGCGAGGGCGCCGGCCCCGTTTTCGACCGCCAGAAATGCGCCCACCATCGTTTCCGTTTCCTCCGGTGATCCTGAACGTTCCAAACCTCTGGCCGCGGCGGTGGCAGCTTGCCCGAGATCCAAGGGGGCCAAGGTGGCTACTGCATTCGCGCGGATAGAGGCGTCGTCGTCGCCCGCGAGTTCTCGCAAGTGCGCGATGGCCTCGTCCCCGCCCAGTTCGCCGAGCGCATCGACGGCCGCCTCGCGAAGGAGCGCGGACGCATCCGGGTCGGTCGCGGTGGCGATCATCTCCCCGGCGAAGCGATCGAGCGCCCAGACCCCGGCCAGCCGGAGGGCTTCGGCGACGACGTTTTCGTCCGGCACCGCGAGCAGGGGTTCGAGCAGGGCGGCAAGGTCGCCCGCCGGGCGGATCCCTCGCTGGCGCTCCGCGACCGCGAGGCTGGGGAGCAGCGATTTCAGGAGTGCCGGTTCGCGCAAGCCCAAGATTCGGGCGAGGTCGGAGGCGTCCCCGATCTCGGCGAGGAGGGGCAGGTAGCGGGGGTCATCGAGGGCGAGTGTGCGCGCGGCGGCAAGGACGTCGGGAGTCCCGTCGGTCCGCACGAGGAATCCCATCCCCGGGAGGTCGTCGAGGAGTCCGAGGCTGCCATCCTGCAGGGCGGGGAGCCAGAGCGGTTTTGTCGCGAAGACCGCCTGGTCGAGCGCGAATTCGATGAACGAATCGGTCGGCTTCCCGGCGGCGGTGGCGATGACCTCCAAGGCCGCAGCGTCCTCGACGTAGCTGGCCGCGACGATCGCCTGGAGGCGGACGCGCGGGCTCGGATCCCGAGCCAGGTGCCGGAGGGGTGACAGCGGGTCATCCAGTCGTCCCGCCCAGGCTCCCACGGTGGCCGCGGCAAACCCCCGCGCGCCCGCACTTTCGGAAGTGCAGAGCTCGGCGAGCAAACCGGGGGAAGGGGATTCGTGGATCCGGTAGACTCCCAGCGCCTCGACCAGCCCCCGCGCCGGACGGTCCTCCCCGGAGACCCAAGCGTCGAGGGCGGCGACGACCTCGGCGGTGTCCCGGTCGGCCAGCGCGCGCTTGGCGAACTGCCGCGTCCAGCGGTCGGGGGAAGCGAGATTCGCGACGAGCTCTGGGGTTCCCATTTCGGCGAGCTTGGGGCGTCCGGTGAGGGGTCGCCCACTGGCCGTCATCCGCCAGATCCGCCCGTGGGTCTTGTCGCGGTCGGGATGGCGAAAGCTCGCCTGGTAGTGGCCGATGATCGGGTTGTACCAATCGCAAAGATAGAGCGCACCGTCCGGCCCGAACTTGGCGTCCACGGGGCGGAAGCTCCGGGAGGTCGACTGGATGAGGGGCTCGGCGTCTTCCAAAAGGAAGCCGGCACCGTCGTCGTGAATGGTGAGCGACCAGACCGCATTGTTGATATAACCGCCGCTGATGAGCCTCCCCTGCCACGCTGGGGGAAAGTGGTTGGTCCCGACGATGTCTGCCCCGCTGACCTTGCGCCCATGACCTTGGGGCCAGATCGTGGGGAGCTGTGCGGGTTTGTCTTCCGAGACGAGGACGGGGACCGGATAGATCGGCGCACTGTTGTTCCCGGCCATGACGAGGGGCTCGCCCCAATCGGTGAACACGTAGCCCCACGGGTTCTGCGGGGAGTAGTTGCCTCCGATGAACCCGTCGAGCTTCGCCCGTCGCGGCTGGTAGCGCCACAGTCCCGCCTCGTGGAGGCGCTCGATGCCCCAGAGCGTTTCGACGTTGGAAAATGCGTGGAGACCTTGGCACATCCACAGTGCGCCGGCGGGGCCCCAGAGGAACGAGTTGATGTTCTGGTGGCTGTCACCCGTGCCGAAGCCGCGGAAGACGACCTCGCGGACATCCGCGCGGTCGTCGCCATCGGTATCTTTGAGCAGGAGCAGTTCGGAGCCGTGCCCGACATAGGCGCCGCCATCGATCAGTTCGAGGCCGGTGGGAATCATGAGGTCGTCGGCGAAGACCGTGGTCGTGTCGGACTGGCCATCGCCGTCGGTGTCTTCGAGGATGAGGAGCTTGTCACCCGGGATTTGTCCCGGCTTGATCTGCGGGTAGACGGTGCTGCCGATAACCCATAGGCGGCCGCGCGGGTCGAAGCGGATCTGGATCGGTTTGACGACACCGTCCGCCTCGGAAGCGAAGAGGTTGGCTGCGAAGCCGTCGGCGATCTGGAAACTGGCCAGCTCGGCCGCCGGCGAATCATCGGCCGCGGAAGCCGGGGCGGCCATGGAGACGGCGAGGGCGGCGAGGAGCGAGCGGGGCGAGATCACGGTTTTACGGGGGGGAGTTTGGCAAGTTCGTGGATCTTTCGATCCGCGGCGTCGATGAGCGGGAGATACGCTCGCATCTCCTCGGGAAACCACCGGTGCTCCGGGTCGAGGTGGTCGCGGCTGCTCGGCTGGCTGGTGCGGTCGCCTCCGAGGAACGCCCAGTTCTGCGGTCGGGAGAAATGGAACCAGAGCCGGTTCTTTTCGATGACTGCCTGGCGGAGAGCCTCGCCGTTCTCGGCCGGGAGCTCGGCTCCGAGCGCCCGCCCAACGATTTCTGCGATCGCCCGCTGCCCGCCCTCGCCGACCTGGAGCCCGTTGGTCGTGACGGGAGGGTTCCCCATGGTAGCCAGTTTGCCGAAGAGGTCGATGGTCAGGTGGCCCCGTGCTCGTCCGAGCTCCCGGATGGCATCGGCGTAGCCGCCCAGAATTCCGTTGCGGCTCGCCAGGTCCGGAGCGAGGGGCGATGCGGGCGCTTCAAACGGGACGGGGGTGATCAGGATGACGCGCCCGACGGCCGGTGCCAACGAGTCGAGGAGCGCGCGGTAGGCCACGGCGAAGGCATCCGGGGCGGCAGGGTCATCCAGCGCCTCGGCGCGGCCGAACCAGACCAGGAGGCTGGTGGCACCGACCGCCTCAAGCTGGTCGCGGAGTGATGGAAATGCGTGGTCCCGGGGTTGCTGGTACACCGTGTCGCCCTCCCTCGCCAGATTTCGAAAGCGGAGGTCGAGATCGGGAAAGCCGGATGCGAGGGCGGCCTCGAGGTAGCCGAAGGCATCGGAGGCCGCCGCGTCCGCGCCGCCGACGAGGGCGATGGTCTCACCCGGATCGAAGGGGGCACGCCGATCGGGATCCGCCCCGATGGCAAGCCCGGCCGGCAGGCAGAGGGAGGCGGCGAGGCGGAGGGTTGACCGACGGATGGCGGGGATCATCGGTGTGACCATCTCCCGCCGACGGGCGAGGTCAACGGCGAATCCCATCGGGTACCATTCGCCTTCCCGCCGATCTGGCGCTATGTCGCTGCCCATGCAGCAACTGACTCTCCTCCACGTGCCCCCGGACGGCGGCGGGCACGGTAGCGATCCCCTCCACGAGATGGTCCGGGAGTTCCGCGAGTTCGGCGAACCCACGCGGGAGCTGGCCATGGAGCTGCCTGGCGGAATGCGCGTTCCGGTCTACGTCAACGAGTTCTGGACGTCCAAGCAGCGGGCGGCCAGCCGGCTGCACGAGGTGTCCTACCGCGCCTGCTTCAAGCCGCAGCTGCCACGTTTTTTCATCACCCGGCTCACCGCTCCCGGGGACGTCGTCTACGACCCTTTTATGGGGCGCGGCACGACCCCGCTGGAAGCGGCCCTGCTCGGGCGCGTGCCGTTGGGATGCGACATCAACCCGCTGAGCAAAGTGCTCGTGGAGCCTCGCCTCGTCCCGCCCACCGACGAGGCCGTCGCCCTGCGCCTGGGCGCCATCGACCTCGACCGGGACGTGCCCATCGGCGACCGCGGGGACCTCCTCGCATTTTTCCATCCAGATACGCTCCGGGGGATCGGATGCCTGCGCGACTACCTGGCGACCAGGGGGCGCGATGGCATCCTCGACGACGTCGACAGGTGGATCCGCATGGTCGCGACGAACCGGCTCACCGGCCACTCACCGGGATTCTTTTCCGTCTACACCTTGCCGCCAAACCAGGCGACATCGGCGGCGGCGCAACGCAAGATCAACGCCCGGCGGAACCAGGTGCCGCCAGTGCGCGACCTCAAGAGGATCATTGCGAAAAAATCGAGATCGCTCGCGTCGGGCGTGACCCCGGACGAGCGGTCGGTGTTGGGGAAAGTCGGAGCGAGGGCACGGTTGCTCACCGGATCGTGCGATTCCACCCCCGCTATCAAAGCGAGTAGCGTGTCGCTGGTGGTGACCTCGCCCCCGTTCTTGGACGTGGTCGACTACGAGACGGACAACTGGCTGCGCTGCTGGTTCAACGGCATCGAC
>CAZKYJ010000400.1:0-5329 GCA_964556355.1 uncultured Verrucomicrobiales bacterium
GGGAAGGATGGAGAGGTGGCAGAACGAGGGGGCCCGGATCTTGAGGCGGTGGGGGACACCGCCGCCCCTCGAGTTGATGTAGAAACCGAGTTCTCCTTTCGGATTCTCGGCACCGAAATAGATCTCGCCGACCGGGGCGTCGATGCCTTGGGTGGCGACGATGAAGTGGTGGATGAGCTCCTCCATGCTCATGAGCACCATTTCCTTTTTCGGGAGGGTGTTCTTGGGGTCGACGACGTTGATCGGGCCGTGGGGTATCGACTTCACGACCTGGCGGAGGATGCGGACGGACTGGCGCATTTCCTCCATCCGGACGAGGTAGCGGTCGTAGGAGTCGCCGTGCTCGCCGACGGGGATGTCGAATTCGTACTGGTCGTAGTCGAGGTAGGGATGCGTCTTGCGCAGATCGTGGTCGACACCGGAGCCGCGGAGGTTCGGGCCGGTGAGGCCGTAGGCGATGGCGTCCTCGCGGCTGATGACGCCGACGTCCTTGGTGCGGTCGAAAAAGATCTTGTTCCGCGTGAGGAGCGTGTCGGTGTCTTTGAGCGAGATCTCGAAGCCGTCGAGGAACTTGGTGACGCGGTCGAGGAAGTCCGGCGTGACGTCGCGGGTCTGGCCCCCCACGCGGGTGAACGAGGTGGTGAAGCGCGCGCCGGTGAGCTGCTCCGAGAGGTTGTAGATGTACTCGCGCTGGGTGAAAGTGTAGAGGAAGACGGTCATGGCGCCGACGTCCATGGCGTAGGCGCCGATGCCCAGGAGATGGGCGGAGATGCGGGCAAGTTCGCAGCAGATGACGCGGACCGCTTTACCCCTCGGTGGGAGCTCCCAGCCGAGGAGCTTCTCGACGGCCAGGGCGTAGGCCACGTTGTTGGCGAGGGGAGCCAGATAGTCCAGCCGGTCCGTGTAGGGCACGAACTGGTTGTAGTGCATGCTCTCCGCGATCTTCTCATCGCCGCGGTGGAGGAAGCCGACGTCGGGGTCGACCTTGGTGACAATCTCGCCGTCGAGCTCGAGGACGAGGCGCAGCACCCCGTGGGTGGCGGGGTGGCTCGGCCCCATATTGAGCACGAGCTTCTCGCCGATCAGATCTTCGGTCGTTTCATTGTACGCCTCGGTATCGGCCGCCATACGGGCGGCCTGGTCGGGCGCTTCGATTTCCAGCACGGATTTCGCCATCGTCCCGAACTATTGGGGGAGCCGAAGGGGGCGGCAAGAGGAACTTGTGAAATTTTTCACAAAGTCTGGGACGGGGGCGGTGGCGGCAATGCTGTAACCGTTCGCTTGGCGCGCACGTCGTGTATGGTAGATCGGTGAGAACGTCTCCCCCCATACGGACGGCAGCTCTCGGAGCTGTGGTCTGGCTCTCGCAAGCGTCGCCGCTCTCCGCCGCCTTGCCCACACCGCTTTCGCAGTTCGGCAACCTCCCGTGTCTGGCGCCGCTTATTCGGGCGGTCGATCCCGCCGCTCCGAAGAACATTGGGGAGGCGTTGCTCTTGCCGCCTTACCGCGCGCCGGATTTCTCGGGGGAGATCGGGACGGTGCACTTTCCGATCTCGGGGGCAGATGCCGTCGCCCAGTCGACCTTTGATCGGGGAGTGGCCTTCCTCCACGGCTTCGCCGATGACGATGCCGAACGGTGTTTCCGTGCCGTGGCCAGCGCGATCCCCGGGCACCCGATGCCCTACTGGGGGATGGCCATGGCCAACGAGCGAGAGCCGGGAAGGGCGGCGGTCTATGCTGACTATGCCCGTCACCTAGCCGGATCGTTTGCCGACCTGAGCCCGTGGGAACGCGCCTGGGTCTCGCTGGCGAAGGCTCATTTCGACGGCGGGAGCGCCGCCGAACGCGTGGCCGCGCTGGAGGATCTCGCCTACGCGTGGCCCGACGCCCCCGAGCCCCGGGCGTTCTTGCTCCGGGCGCTCGTGCTGGACGAATACCGTGCCGGCCTTCCCGTCCGCAGCCATCTGGCCGTCGATGCCCTCGCCACCGGGCTGGTCGAAGCCCATCCCGGGCACCCTGCTGCCAACTACCGACCGCTCCTCTGGCTCCGCGACCGTCCGGCGCGTGCCAGCGGGCTCGCCGATGCGGCACCGGCAGCGGCACCGGGTTCGGCGGGGAGCTGGCGGGTCGCGGCGGAGGCCTTCGCGGCCGCCGGGGAACACGGCGCCGCGCTCGCCGCCCAAGAGGTGGCGCTTCGGCTGGACTCATCGAAAATGCGACGCGAGTTGGGCATGCCGGACGAGTATCCGGAGGCCGTGGCCGGGATCGCCGCGCACGTCGAGTCACTCATCGCGACCGGCCAGACGCGAGCTGCCCTCGACCTCGCGCGGCATTTGATCGCACTCCCCCGACTTCCGGGGGGCGATGTCCACCGCACGGGGCGCCGCCTTTTCGCATCGGCGCTGATGCGGGGCGGCCGCTGGGATGAACTCGCCGCGGAATGCCGTGACCCCGAAGGTGTTCTCGCGCCGCAGGAGCCGTGGATCGATCCCGCCGAAAACCTTTACTGGCAAGGGATCGCACGTTGGCAGGGTGAACATCCTGGGGCGGCCGAGGAAGCACAGGCCATGCTCGAGGCGCACTTCAGACGCTTCCTCAGCGAGGGAACCACCGCCGAGG
The DNA here is from genome assembly GCA_964556355.1 of uncultured Verrucomicrobiales bacterium. Taxonomy (GTDB): domain Bacteria; phylum Verrucomicrobiota; class Verrucomicrobiia; order Verrucomicrobiales; family DEV007; genus CAZKYJ01. Next base: position 2,620 of record CAZKYJ010000400.1, read on the forward strand.
TGGAAAAATCCCTCGCCAGCATCGTCAAAAGCGCGCGCAACTTCGGCGACCTCTTCAGGAACGATCCGCCTACCGTTCCCGATGCCCCGCTGCTTCACGTCGGGCGCTCACAGCTCGCCCTCCTGCTCGCGGGGCGCGGGGCGCTGGCGGCCGCGCTCAGCGTTGCCGACGCCGATCTCGCCGACCGGCCCGCTGTCCCGGAAGCAATCGCGACCTTTTGTGCTGTCGCCGAACTCGCCGGACGGGGGGAACTTGCGCTGCCGCATTTCGACACCGCATTCCGGCGCAACGCTTCGCTCGCCGACCGCGACCACCCGCTTTTTGGCACCGCCCTGAATCCGGTGGTCGAGCGCCTCGGCCTCCGGGGACGCTGGACGCTCGCCCCGGAGTCTTCCGAGCGTCCGGCATCGCCGCCCGATGCCGTCCATTCTGAGCCGGTCCGATGGTTTCCTCCGGAGGCTCCCGACTTTGATCTTCCCGGCGTCGACGGTGCGCGGCGCAGCCTCGTGTCCCTCCGGGGGCGTCCCGTCGTCGCGATTTTTTTCGTTGGGATAGGCTGTCCGTTCTGTGCCGAGCAGCTCAAGGCATTCGAACCGCACGCCGCCGGCTTCCGCGCGGCCGACATCGAGATCGTGACGATTTCTACCGACCCGGTGAGCGCCCAGCGCGCGACCGTGGCGAGCGCGACCGATCCGCCGGTGCCGCAGCCTCTCCCGTTTCCCATCCTCGCCGATCCTGAACTCGAAGCCTTCCGAGCCTACCGGTGCGTCGATCCGTTCAACGACCGCGCGTTGCACGGGATTTATCTCATCGATCCTGCGGGGCGAATCCTCTGGGACTCGATCGGTCACGACCCCTTCCTCGATCCCGAATTCCTCCTCGCCGAGTCCCGGCGCTTGCTGCGCACGTGGGCGGAATGACCCATCTCCCCCACAACCCCTAAAACCATGAAATCCCTCGTCCCAATCGCCGCCGCTGCCGCCGCCGCGTTCGCGATCCCCGCCCAGGGCCAGATCGACCTCGACGCAGATCTCCTCGACGACGTCTGGCAGGAGTACTTCGGTGCCCAGCAGCTGGCGGCAGAGGCTGACGAAGACGGCGACGGCGCCACCAACATCGAGGAGTCCATCGCCGGCACCGATCCCTTCGATCCCCATGCCCGCGTGCTCGCCTCCCAGGTATCGGCCGCCGACGGCGAAGTCTCGCTGAGCTTCTCCACCGAGCCCGGAAAAGCGTACCGCCTACGCCTCACCGATTCGCTGGAGTCCGAAAAATTCCTCGATCTCCCTACGGTCTACTACGGAACCGGCGAGCCCGTCACCGTCGCCCTTTCCTCCACTGCCGAGCCCGCTGCCACCGGGGCGATCCTCCACGAGGTGTGGGCGGACATCACGCCTGGGGACGGCGGCGGCCTCCCCGCTCCCGCAGCGCCGGACGGGGTTCAAGCCTTCCCCGATCTCAGTTCGCCGCCCAACACCGCCGACAACTACCGCGGGATGTTCCGGGGCTGGCTCGTCCCGTCCCGGTCGGGCAGCCATACCTTGACCGTCGTCGCCCGGGGAAGCGCCGAGCTCTATCTCGGAACGGACGCGAACCCGAACTCTGCCACCACCGTCGTCGCCAAGACCGAATCGGATGTCGCGGGTCCGTTGGAGTGGGACCACCCGCATGCCGGCAACTACACCGCGACCCTCCAGGCCGGGCGACGCTACTACCTCGAGCTCCACCACCGTCACGGAACCGGTGCCGACCACTGCGCCGTCGGTTGGATCCAGCCCAGCGATGTCGGAGGGACCGTCGGTAACGCGGGCGCGCTCGCCACGCCGCCGGTGGCCCGCGGCACCGCCCTGATCGGCGGTGCCAACCTCATGCCCTACAGCCGCGGAGAACCCCCGACGGACGCGCTCGCCGGGGCGGCGCGCATGTTTTTTCAAGTGGTCGTTGCCGACCTTGACCAGGACCGCGATTCCTTGACCGACTGGGCCGAGCGGCAGATGGGCGGCGATCATAGTTTCTACTTCGCCGACGCCACCTCCACGGCCTCGGGGGCGACGGATTTCGACACGGTTTCGGCCGCGCTCTCCGGCGGGACGCAGGTGGTCGCGCTGGCCGCGACCGACGGCATCGCCCACGAGGACAACCGGGACGCCTCTGCCATTGCTGCCGGATCCCCTCCGGCTGCCGTGCTTCCCGATCCCGCGAGCTTCCGCCTCTTGAGAACCGGTTCGCTCCAGCCCGTGGCCATCCAGTTCAGCCTCGGCTCCGCCGGCCAGCAGTCGTCCACCGCCGAACCCGGTGTCGACTTCCTCCCGCAGGATGCCGCGGGCAATCCCGTCTCGGGAGCCCTCGTCCTGCCCTTCGGGCGCGTCGCCGCCGATCTCGTCCTGATGCCTGTCATCGACAACCTGCACGAGTATCCCGAGCAGGCCCGCTTCAGTCTCGTCGATCCCGGGGGCGTCGGGGCGGGGGAGTACGACCTCGGGGATGACTCGCAGGCCGACGTCACCTTCTACGACGCGAGGGACATCCCCGAGCAGGAGACGCTATTCGTGGGGCGCTCGTCGGAGGATCCCGCGTCGGTCGCCCCCACGCAAGGAACCGCGATCGTTTCGGGATTCCTCAATGGGCACAAGGACTTCCTCCGGCTCAACTCTCTGATCATGGCGCCGTTCAGCTCGCCGCAGAACGACTCCCATATCCACAAGGCCAA